>NZ_JAWUZH010000069.1:0-6562 GCF_036281795.1 Francisella sp. 19S2-4 | reverse complement strand
ATCTTGTTTGTATGAACTTAATCTACTTTTTCTCATCAAAACCATCCTAACATAACTTAGTTATCTAGGACAGCCCCTATAGTTATTTAAGTTGATAAGTTTAAAAAATCAAAAATTCTATTAAATAGAACAATCATTATTTACGATAGAACTTTAAAAATAACTATCTTATAATCTTATTTATAACATATATAAGTGAAATCTAGTTTTATATGAAAAAAATAATTATAGCTATTATAGTTTGTGTTGTAATCTATCTAATTTATTATATTTTTTTTGCGGCTAGTTATAACAATTGGCATATTATTAATAGTCAACCAAAAGGTAAAACAATAGTTGCTTTTGGGGATAGTTTAACAGCAGGCTATGGAGTAGCTAAAGAGAGTAATTACCCATCTCAGTTATCTAAAATGATTAATCAACCGATTATAAATATGGGGATATCTGGAGAAACTACACAACAAGCATTAGAACGTATTAATACTGTATTGGCTAAAAATCCTCGGATTGTACTTATTACTTTAGGAGGTAATGATCTTAAAAAGAAAGTTCCTGCGGGAGAGGCTTTTGCTAATCTTAAACAAATAGTTGATATACTACAAGCAAACGGGGTACTTGTTGTTATCGGAGGACTAGATATTCCTTACTATTCTAATGATTATGCAGATGATTATATTTCTTTTGCTAAAGATAATGGTTGTTTACTTGTCCCTAATGTTCTTAAAGGATTATTTGGGAATAAAAATTTAATGGTTGATACTGTACATCCTAATACTAAAGGATATACACTTGTAGCAAAAGAATTTTATAGTGTAATAAAAGATTATGTTAATTAGAATTATGAAGGGAAACGAGTTATTCTAGCAATTTCTTCTTTTGTATAGGAATGAGAAATATCTAACAATCCTAATTTTTTACGAATATATGGTAAAGAAAAATAACCACGAATATATTTTTCACCATTTTTATCTTTATCAGAAACAACAAAGTGAGGATGAATAGAGTTTATTAAGGTGTTTAATATATGACCAATTTTTGCTTCTTTAATAATTGCGTAAGGTGCGACATTGACCATTGATATATCAAATTTAGCATCATCGGCAGTTAACTCAGCAGGTTTAACCCCAGCATCCCTAGCTCTTTCTTGTAAACCTTGGCCTTCTATATAGTGTAAAGAGATAGTACCTACAACTTTATCGCTAGAGCTAATTACAAGTGCAAAATCTAGGTGATTATCAATTAATTTAGCTTTTACATCCTTTATATGAGTATCTCTTCTAACTGTTAAAGCTTTATGTGCTTCGAAGTCCCTAAAAACTGCTAATGCTGGGCTATCTAAAAATAATAAACGATTTACTTCATCCTTAAGATACTCAACTGATTTAGCATCTTTAAAATGAGAAAGTTCTATTTGCTTAAATTCTTTTAGATCCACTAGTTTCTCCTAGTATAAATATGGAATAATTACTTAGATTTTAGACAAAATATTTGTCTTTTTCAAAGCTTATCAGCTATTATTTACACAAGATTATAATTTAATTGATACAGTATGCCAAATTATTTAGTTACTGGAGGATCAAAAGGTATTGGAAAGGCTGTTATAGATATCTTAAAACAAGATAAAAGTAATAGTATTTTTAATATAGATAGTTTGGAACCTGATGATAAAAGTAGAGTTAAATTTATCAAAGCTAATTTAACTAAAGAACAAGATATTCAAAAAGTTTTAATAGCAGTTAAAGATATATCATTCAAAGGTATATTTTTAAATGCAGGGATATTAATTAAAGGATCAATTTTTGATATTGATATAGAGAATATTAAGAAAGTATTTGATGTTAACATCTGGTCTAATATTTATTTAATTAAAGGTTTAAAAGAGAATATTCATTCAGGAACATCTATCGTTCTAAATGGTTCTGACCAATGTTTTGTTGCTAAATCAAATAGCTTTGCTTATACAGTAAGTAAAGGTGCTATAGCACAAATGACGAAGTCTCTAGCAATTGATTTAGCCAAGTATGATATTAGAGTAAATGCAGTATGTCCAGGTACTGTTGATACAGATTTTTATCGAGATTTAATACATAAATATGCCCAAAATGAAGGAATATCATTTGAGCAAGCACATCAAGGTGAAAAGAAAGAATTTCCGTTACAAAGAATTGCTCAGCCTGAAGAAGTAGCAAATTTAGTTTATTTTTTGCTTAGTGATAAAAGTAAATTTATGACTGGCGGTCTAATTCCTATAGATGGTGGTTATACAGCTCAATAGTTTTACTATAAAATATATAACAGTGTTATACTTTTAGAGTAAGTATTTATTATATAAATTAAGATATGATTGAAACAGATAGAATAATTTCAGCTAATACTATTCAAAGTAATGATGAGAATGTTATAGATAGGGCTATAAGGCCTAAGACTTTAGCTGAATATGAAGGTCAGCCAATAGTACGAGAGCAAATGGAGATATTTATTGAGGCTGCAAAGGCTCGTAATGATGCTCTTGATCATACACTTATCTTTGGTCCTCCTGGTTTAGGTAAAACAACTTTATCAAATATTATTGCTAATGAAATGGGAGTCGAGCTTAAGCAAACAAGTGGACCAGTGTTAGAAAAAGCTGGTGATTTAGCAGCACTTTTAACTAATCTTGAAGAAAATGATGTTTTATTTATTGATGAAATTCATAGATTGAGTCCTGTTGTTGAGGAGATATTGTATCCAGCAATGGAGGATTATCAACTTGATATAATGATTGGCGAAGGCCCTGCAGCTAGATCAATAAAAATTGATTTACCACCATTTACATTGGTGGGAGCTACTACAAGAGCTGGCTTATTGACATCCCCTCTTAGAGATAGATTTGGGATTATCCAACGCTTAGAGTTTTACTCTATTGAGGATCTAACAAAGATTGTATACCGTTCCGCTAAATTACTTGATTTAGATATAACAGATGATGGCGCTAAAGAGATAGCCAAACGCTCGAGAGGAACTCCTAGAATAGCAAATAGGCTATTGCGTAGGGTTCGGGATTATGCTCAAGTAAAAGGTTCTGGTAAAATAAGTTTTGAAATTGCTGATAAAGCGTTATCAATGTTAAAAGTAGATCCTGTAGGATTTGATCAGATGGATCATAGATACTTATTGACACTTATAGAAAAGTTTGGTGGTGGACCTGTTGGTTTAGATACAATGGCTGCGGCATTAAGTGAAGAAAAGGGAACAATTGAAGATGTTATAGAACCTTATTTAATTCAACAAGGCTATATAATGCGTACAGCAAGAGGGCGAATTGCAACTTTAATAGCTTATAATCATTTTAAATTGAAAATACCTGAGAATTTGAGCTCAGATAAGCAGCAAAATTTATTAATTTAATCATTATCTTCATATGTTAGAATATCTCCTGGCTGACAATCAAGATATTTACAAATAGCTTCTAATGTTGAAAATCTAATTGCTTTTGCCTTTTGATTTTTAAGTATAGAGAAGTTTTGTTCTGTAATTCCTATAGCTTGAGCTAATTCTTTTGAACGGACTTTTTTATCAGCCATAATCGTTGCTAAATTAATCTTTATAGACATTTATAGAGCCTTTAAATTGTTAAATCATTTTCTTCAGAAATTTCTTTTGCTTTTTGCATTACTGATGCAATGGCTATGACAATAGCTCCAGTAATTAAAGCTAAAACATCAAGAGTATCTATACTAACACCAATAAATCTTTCACCAGGAGGGTTATTATAACTTAGAGTTAAAGTTATTAAGGGTCCATATATTAATTTAGCAATAAACCAATAAACTAAGGCATTGCCTAAATTTCTATAGATATACACAACTTTAGATGAAAATATTTCAAGATTTTCATAATGACTAAATAACCTTATAAGTAAATCAATAATATTAAGAACAGCAAGAGTAGGAATTAGACTTACAAACAGTGCAAAGACTCTTGTCATTAATGAAAGTTTGTAAGAGACATAACTTGTAAATGATTGAGAAACTCCAATAGAGTTAAAAAAATCAAAATTTGTTTGTACACATACCCAAAATAATGGAACCAATATTATTATAATTAAAAATACTAGTTTAAAAAAATTTTTATACAATCTACTTTTTTTCTGAAGTGTGAGCATTTATTTTTTTGATCCTTATGCTAATTATTCTAATAAAATATATCTCATTAATTATTGTTTTTCAATATTTAATTATTGTTAAACAGTAATATTTATATTATTTTATATTTAATAAATCTAGAGGAAACAGAAAGTAAATATGAAAGCATTAATAATTTTTGTCTCTTGTTTCTTTATATGTGCTATACAAGCAGAGAGTTTAGAAAACTATTTAATAAAAAATTATGGTTATCAAAGACTAAAGTTATCAAATAATTATAAAGAGCTAGATGGTCCATATTTGATAGGAGAAGTTAATAATAGTAAAGCTTATATTATGTTTGATACAGGCTCTAATGGAATAAGCATTTTTAATGATTCTGTAAATCAGCTTAAGCTTAAAGAAAGTAATAGTTTAAACCACTCAAAAAATATGGCTGGTCAATCAAGTATTAATCATGATGTGCTTTTGAAGCAAATAAAAATTGGTAATATTGTTTTAAAAAATATTAATGCTGAGACCATTAATCAACCTAAAAAAATTCAATATCCAACTATTATTATTGGGACTAAATTTTTAGATAAATATAATGCTATATTTAACTTTTCTAATCAAAGTATATATCTAAGTACTAGACATGTAACTCCTAAAGATCATTATTTAATTGGTCAGAAACTATACGCTAAAAATTTCTTATTGATTAATTTAACGAAGTTAATTTCACAACATCAGATTATACCTATAGCGTTTAATAAAAATTCTCCAGTCAATTGTTTAGTTGATACAGGAACTTCAGATTTTACGGTATCAGATACTTATAGTAAGAAAATTGGTCTAAAAACTACTTCTAAAGAGACAATTAAGGCAACAGATGGAACACTTACAATTGCTAATACTAACATTTCCAGTCTTACTCTTAATCCTCTAAATATTTTTTATCAAAAGAAATTACAATTATTTAACCTTAATGCCACCTCAGCAAATATAGAATCTTTAAGTAAATTTCTAGGAATAGTTTGTATTTTAGGATTCAAAGAATTAAAGGATACTAAGTCAATTTATGATTTTTCAGCAGCAAGACTTTATATTAAGAGTTAAATTTAATTAATTTAGATCATTAAAAATACTTTTATACCATATTAGAATTATTAAAGCGGCTAGAAATTTGGCAAGACATGGAAGTATACAATAAACTAACCGTAAAGCCATTTCTAAATTTATTGTATGTGATGAATAACTTATAAGAGGGAAGGATATAATCGTAGCTATTGCAAAACTAAATTTACCTATAAAAGCTAAGATGGCATAATAACCATTGCCAAGTTCTCTTCGTTCAGGACAGCTATCTATCCATTTTGCTAATAGTACGCTTGGAAGTATTAATTCTGCTCCTAGACCAGCTCCTGCAAATAAGCAAATTATAGTGAAAGCTATAAAGTTTCCACTAGATAAAAATATTACAAAAGAAAATATAAAGGAATACAGTATTAATACGATAGCCCATGTCTTTAAGATACCAAATTTTATAGCTATTTTCTTTATAATGGGGATAAAAAGTATAGCACCTAAAAAATATACAAATATATATATCCCAGTTAAATCTGGAGTATTTAAAACATATTTGCTAAAAAAAACTAGAGTAACTGCAGGTAAACTAGAACCTATAGCACTTATTGTATAAGCTATAAATAAAAAAATACCTTCTTTATCAAAATGATCAATATAATTTCTTATGTTGAAACTATATATTGTTTTTGAATTATTATTAGATAAATTAACTTTATCTAACCATTTAAAGAAAAATATACTAGATATAATTATTAAAATAATAGAAATAATAGCATATAAAAAGTAACCTTGTTTACTTGTGAAGTAGATTAAGAATACTGATAATAGTATTGAAGCAACTAAAACACCAATGATATTTGAGATTTCTCTAGCACCAATAATTGTTGATTTACTATTATCATCTTTTTGCCATAATGCTCCTTTTGTAATAGTAAATATAGTTATATAACTAAAGGCAAATGTTGATAAAAGTATGCCTATAATAAGATTTAAAATTATATTAGAGAATATTGGCACGCACATAATATATACACCAAGTATAAATGCGAGTATAACAACAATTAGGCTTATTTTACTTAGTTTATGAAATCTGTCACAATACCAACCAATAAAAGGATCTAATATTGCATCCAAGCACCTAAGTAGAAATAGTACTATACTTAGTATTGTTAGGTTTATAGCATAACTTGTATGGTAGTAGTCTGGTAAAAAAATATATATAGGAATACTTGCAAATGCTACGGGCATAGCAATAAAAGAATAATTAAAAATATCTTTCTTTTTTAATGACATAATAAAAGACTGTTGAATTAATATCCCAAATTGTTAGATATATTTTGTAAAATACAGATGTTACAGATATTAGTATT
>NZ_JAWUZH010000068.1:0-6787 GCF_036281795.1 Francisella sp. 19S2-4 | reverse complement strand
TTCACACGATGGACTAAAGCCGAGCAAAGCACCCTGTCGCAGGCTAAGGGCACAGTAACAAGTTTGCTAGTCTAAGTCCCTCCCGTTTCACTGGTAAAACCCGTTGGTCAACCCTATCGGGCCGACGGTGGGCAAGGCGTAATGCTTCGCATAATTAATACTTAGAAACGCTATTGTAAAAGATTTATATAGCCTCAGGGCTATCTAAATCAACTAGCGTTTCAGAAAAGAATTTTAAAAAATATATTATTACAAATATTCAGTAATTTATTTTTAGTAAGTGTGTTCTAATGGATGAAATATTGATGCTTTATTATCAGGTCTTAAATTATGTAAGAATATTTTTCTTAGGTCTTAGAAACTAATATAAGTATTTTAAGTAAAAATTTTTAGTAGGGTATATAGTAGGGTAGAAACAAAAAAGCCCGCTACAAAGTAAACGGGCTCTATGTTCATGGCGGAGAAAGAGGGATTCGAACCCCCGGACCTGTTACAGTCAACGGTTTTCAAGACCGCCGCTTTCGACCACTCAGCCATTTCTCCGAACTATTGAGGTCTATTATACAATCATTTATTGGTTTTGCAAGGATGTTTATAGGAAAAATCAAATATATTTTAATTTTTTCCATGATGTTTGATGAAAGATAATATATTATCAAGATAGTAAGTATTTTTAGGTTTGTACGCAGATGATAAATTTTTTAGCTAAAGATCAAAATTGGGCAAAAATAGCTCCGTGGGCAGGAATAGTTCTCTTAATATTATTGTTTATAAATTTTTCAATATATGATCCTCATTTTTGGGCATTAATAAATATTCCTTTATATTTATTTCATCAGACAGAGGAGCATTATGTTCCTGGAGGTTTTAAGAAATTTATGAATCAAGTCGTAATGAACTTACCAGAAGGACAGGAGAAGCTGACTGATATTAAAATATTTTGGATAAATATTTTAATGGTATGGGTAGCCTTTGCTATTTTTGGAGTACTAAGTTTTGTAAATCTAGGTTTTGGATTATTGATTATTATTTTTAGTATTATGAATTGTTTAACTCATATTGCAGAAGGCGTTAAACGAAGAGCTTGGAATCCTGGTTTAATAATGGCTACTATTCAGTTTATCATATCTATCTTTGCAGCTTACTATATTACGATTTGTGGTTTAAATAATCCTATAAAATGGTGGTTATCGACTATAATATTTTCAATTGTGGCTCATGTTTTATTATTCAAGTTAGTCATGACTAAAGATTAATAAAAATTTAATATTTCTAGACTTTAAGGTTGCTAACTATTATTATCTTAAAAAAAAATCTTTATTTATAAGAGTTTGAAATGTCAGATAACAGATATGAGATTACTAAAAAAGTAACTATTGTAGGAATGATTATAAATGCATTGCTTGCAATATCTAAGACAATAGTTGGGATAATTGGTCGTTCGCCAGCTTTATTTGCAGATGGAATTCATTCTTTTTCAGATTTGCTGAGTGATGGTATGGTTTTATTTGCTGCTAAATATGCAAGTAAAGAAGAAGATCATAATCACCCATATGGTCATGAGAGGCTTGAAACATTAGCAACACTTGTACTTTCATGCTTGCTTATAGTAGTAGGTTTTATGATTGTTTATCATTCATTAAATGATTTGATTAGTGGCGATTATTCAACTCCTGATAAATTTACAATTTTTGCGGCTATTTTTTCAATAGTTGGTAATGAGTTTATCTATCAATATACCATGAGAGCTGCCAATAAAATTAATTCAGATATGTTAAGAGCAAATGCTTGGCATAGTCGCTCAGATATGTGGTCTTCAGTAGTTGTTTTAGTTGGCTTAATTGGAGCATTTTTAGGTTTTGCATGGATGGATGCTATTGCAGCTCTTATTGTATGTTATATGATCGTAAAAATGGGAGTTAAATGGGGATATTCTGCAGTTTCAGAATTAATTGATGAAGGTGTTGATGATGAAACTCGCAAAAATATTAAAACAATAATTACAAATACAGAAGGTGTTGAAGATTTTCACTATCTTAGAACTAGAAAGATGGCTGGTAAAATAGTTTTAGATGTCCATGTTTTAGTTAATAAATTTAGCACAGCCTCTGAAGGTCATTATGTGGCTGAAATTGTTAAGAGTAATATTTACCATAATGTTGAAAATATTAAAGATATAACTGTGCATGTTGATGTTACAAATCATGAAGATAGTGTTATTAAATTAGAAAATTTTGAACCATCAAGGCAAGATATTTTAGATATAATATATGAGTTTTTTGCTAAAAATAATTTAGACTCAAGTATTCTTCTATCTAAAAGAAGCTCTATATATTACTTCGATAATGAAATAATAGTTGATCTTTATGTTAAAAGATCAAATGATCTAAAAAAATATTCAAATGAATTGAAGAATATAGCATATAAAGATTATAATATTAGTATTAATCTATATTGTCAGCTTATTGACAGTTAATGTGTAAAGGTTTCTAAAATGAAAATCAAAAAAGCAGTTTTTCCTGTTGCAGGATGGGGTACAAGATTTTTACCTGCAACAAAATCATGTCCTAAAGAAATGTTAACTGTTGTTGATAAGCCTTTAATTCAATATGCTGTAGAAGAAGCTATAGAAGCTGGCTGTAAAGAAATAATTTTTGTGACAAGCTCTAATAAAAAATCATTAGAGGATCATTTTGATAGAAATTTTGAATTAGAATACTCACTTGAGAAAAAACAAAAATATGATTTACTGAATATGGTAAAGAATATTATTCCTAAAGATGTAAGTTTTTTCTTTGTCCGTCAACCAGAAGCTTTTGGTTTAGGACATGCTGTATTATGTGCTAAACCTCTCGTTGGCATTGAGGATTTTGCTGTTATATTACCTGATGATCTTATTTATAATTATGACTGTGGTACTGGAGTTTTAAAGCAAATGGTTAAAGCTGTTGAAGGTACTGATATTAGAGGGTGTATAGCCACTCAGCAAGTTAAGAAAGCTGAAACGGAATCATATGGAATAGTAGCTAAGGATGAAGAGAATATTATAAAAGCAATTGTAGAAAAGCCATCACCAGAGAAAGCACCATCAACTAATGCTGTAGTTGGTAGATATTTGCTCCCAAATAAGATATTTAGATGTTTAGAAACAACTTCTGAAGGGGCCGGTGGGGAAATACAGCTAACGGATGCTATTGCTAAGTTAATAGACCAAGAAGAGAAAATACTTTCCTACGAATTTAAAGGAACTCGTTATGATTGTGGAAGTAAGTTAGGTTTTCTAATTGCTAATTATGAAATAGCATTACAGCATCAAGAGCTTGGCGAAAAATTTAAGAATTATCTTAAAAATAAACATTAAATTAATTCATAGACAGTTGCATCTAAAACTTACAATTTTTCTGAAATATGCTAATATGAAATTTAAGAGTAATTTATTTATAATTGATTTATGTCATATTCAAAATTTCAAGTATCTCAAGAGTTTATTAATAACGCTCATATTAACAGTGAATTATATGAAAAGCTTTATCAAGAATCTTTAAATAATCCAGAAAGTTTTTGGGCTAAACAAGCAAATCGCATCCATTGGGATAAGCCTTTTAGTAAAGCATATAATAGCAGTTTTGATCCTGTTGATATCAAATGGTTTGATGATGGGTTGTTGAATGTTTGCTATAATTGTGTAGATAGACATTTACCAGAAAGATCAAATCAAGTTGCTTTTATATGGCAAGCAGATAATCCAAAAAAATCAAAAAAGATAACATATCGCGAACTTTATCATAGAGTTTGTGAAATGGCTAATGTATTAGAAAATAATGGTGTAAAACAAGGTGACGTTGTAACTATATATATGCCATTAGTTCCAGAGTCTATATATGCGATGCTAGCATGTGCACGTATAGGAGCAATACATTCTGTTGTGTTTGGTGGATTTTCAGCAGAGGCATTAAAGCAGCGTATAATAAATGCAAAAAGCGATTTTATTATAACTGTTGATGAAGCTGTTAGATCTGGTAAAAGAATTCCAATGAAGGCTAGTGTTGATAAGATTGTTTCTGAGATTGATTTTGTTAGAAAAGTCTTAGTGGTACGCAATACAGAGACAGAAAATATTTCATGGAATGACAATCTCGATATCTGTTATTCAAGTGAATTAAAAAAAGTTTCAAATGAACATACTCCAAAATCTTTTAAAGCAGAAAACCCACTGTTCATGCTGTATACTTCAGGTTCTACAGGAGCTCCTAAAGGTTTAGTACATACTTCAGGTGGATATTTAGTTTATGCTAGTATGACACATAAATTAGTATTTGATCATAAGGATCATGATGTCTATTGGTGTACAGCAGATATTGGATGGATAACTGGTCATACATATGTAGTTTATGGTCCTCTTGCTAATGGAGCTACTTCTGTTATATTTGAAGGTGTCCCAACATATCCAGATGCTTCGAGATTATGGCAAGAAGTAGATCAACATAATGTGAGTATTTTATATACGGCACCAACTTTAGTTAGATCATTATTAAAAGTTGGCGATGATTATCTTAAAGATACAACAAGAAAATCTTTACGAATTCTAGGATCAGTTGGTGAACCAATTAATCCAGAAGCATGGCATTGGTTTGTAGAAAAAGCAGGTAATAATCAAGCTCCATTAGTTGATACTTGGTGGCAAACTGAGACTGGTGGACATATGATTGCTCCTTTGCCAGGAGCTCATAAACTAAAACCTGGGGCTGCTTCTAAACCTTTCTTTGGTGTTGAGGTTGCTTTGTTTGACACAGATGGTAAAGAGATACATGGAGAGGGTAAAGGTGCCTTATGTATAAAACGAGCTACACCTGGAATGGCAAGAACTATTCATGGAGATCATGAAAGATACCTTCAGACTTATTTTTCTAGCTTTAAAGGACATTATTTTTCAGGAGATGCTGCTAGAAGAGATGAGGATGGTTACATCTGGATCGAAGGTCGTATGGATGATGTGATAAATGTTTCAGGTCATAGGATGGCTACAGCAGAAATAGAAGCAGCTCTAAATACACATCCATCGGTTGCAGAAAGTGCTGTTGTTGGCATGCCTCATGATATTAAAGGTGAAGCTATATATGTTTATTGTATCCTTAAAGAAGGAAAAGATAATAATCCTGAAGCACTTGATGAAGTGAGGAAATCTTTGGTTAAATATGTTCGTCAAGAAATTGGACCTGTTGCTACACCTGAGGTTATTCAATTTACACCAGAGCTTCCAAAAACACGTTCTGGTAAGATTATGCGTAGAATCTTAAGAAAAATAGCAGCAAAAGATTTTGAAAATTTCGGAGATACCTCTACACTATTAAATCCAGATATAGTAGAGTATCTAAAAAAGAATAGATAAAAATGAATCATGAAAAATACTTCCTTAGTAAAAGGTTATCTGAAAATAGCTTTAGCCTTAATCTTTTGGGCTAGCCTATATCACATAGCCCCTTTACCTCTTAGATATGTTGACATATATTTGGTCGGCTTGATTCGTTATGCTTTTGCTTCAATAATATTTATTTTTATTCATTACTATTTTACAAAAACATTCTTTCCTCGATTGAATATGAGACAATGGCTATATGTTATTGCTGTAGGTTTTTTTGGGGTTTTTCTTTATAACATAGCATTCTTATGGGCAGAGAAACTTATATCTGGAAATATTGTAGCTATAATTTATGCATTTACTCCTTGTCTTATTACAATATTATCTAGCTATATTTTTAGGCTAAAAGTTAATCAGCAAGCTAAAGTTGGTATACTTGTTGCGTTACTTGGCACTATAGGAGTTGTCTTATTTTCAAACGGGGCTGCTGAATGTCTAAATGGCGTAGAGATAAATCTTGGGGAAGTATTAAGTGTTTTAGCTGTTATATGTTTTGCTGCTTATGCAATACTAGGTAAATGTTGTGTAAGAGAAGGTATTCATATGATTACTATAAATACTTACGCAGCTATTGTTGGTATGATAATGTTTGCCATAGTAAGTATTATAAAATCTGATTTTTCTCAACTTGCTAATACAGATATTAAATTCTGGGGAAGTATGCTTTATATTGCTGCATTTGCCACTGTAACTGCTTATGTTTGGTATCTTGGGGCTCTTGAAGAGATTGGCGTATATAAAACAGCAGTTTTTCAAAATACTTTACCATTTTTAGTTATTTTTATTGGTTTTCTTTTCTATGGTAAGACTATTTCTATTTTGTCATTATTATTTGGTGGTGTAGTTTTTTTAGGTGTTTATCTTACAAATGCTGCTGTTAGTAAAAAGCAAAACTAAATTTATTCTAAAATAGTACTCTATAAAAGCCAAATTCTAAATATTTACTTTGATATGCAAAAAAGTATATGATTGATATCAAATCATGCATGATGAAGCTTGATTATATTTTAAAGTAACTGGATATATTATTTATGATTACTAATGCATATTCTAAAGATATTAAAGAAATTATAGAACAAACTCAGACAGATATAAAATGTGGTCTAGATGCTGAGGAATCTAAAAAAAGGCAGGAAATATTTGGAAAAAATAATATTAAAATTAGAAAAAATGAAGCAAAATGGTTAACTTTTTTTAAACAGTTTCATCAGCCTTTAGTATACATATTAATTGGAGCATCTATATTAACCTTATCATTACGAGAGTACATAGATTCTATAGTAATATTTGGAAGACTGTTGAATAAATCTTTCAATTTCTATGAATAGGAATATTTTTGCTATTTTTAGTAAAAACTTAGCCTTAAAT
>NZ_JAWUZH010000067.1:0-6792 GCF_036281795.1 Francisella sp. 19S2-4 | reverse complement strand
TCTTGTTTGTATGAACTTAATCTACTTTTTCTCATCAAAACCATCCTAACATAACTTAGTTATCTAGAACAGCCCCTAAAACTATATAAAGAACATAGTGTATATAAGCTTTTGTATTGTTACAAATTTTTACAATATGTAAAAAATATATATACATTTTTCTTATATATTTGTTTTAAAGTATTTAAAGTAGTAGAAACTACATGAAAGATCAGTGGAATAAAAATGCAGATTTAGACTTTGATAAAGATATTGATTTTAACTTATATTCTAACAATATAGAGATAAATAAGCTACTTTACGCAGAATATAATAAATCTATGGATACTATTGATGAATCAATAGTAGATGCCATTATTAATCTTTACTTATCTGAAACAAATTATACATTATTGAATTATGCTAGAAAGCTTAGTAATAGATTTTATCAATTATTAAAAGGTTATTGCTCATATATTTCCCATAATAAGATTTGTATGTATGTTTCACCTAACGTTGGGGTGCTAAAACAACATGGATTTACATTTAAAGATATAGACTCTCTTGTGTTAAATTGGTATTCAATATCTCAATGTGAGCAGAATCAAAAGACATTCTCATCAATAATTAATAGCCTTGGTGAGAATAATGAAGTTATCAGAGGAGAGTTAGAAAATTGTGGTATTGATGTAGGGCTTTTATCTAAAACTATTCTTTTATTACGTGACTTTGCTCATTTAACTATTGATAATATTACTATTATAATGCAAGAGTTAGTAGAAGATTTTCATAAATCTAAAATAATGGAGCTAGATTCAAATGAAATAAAAATATTAGATTATTTTGGGCGTATTATTTTAGAAAATAATTTCTCACCTAATGATAGTAAAGTTTTTATAGAAAATTCAATTTTAAATATTGAAGAAAGACCTATTAAATCTATAAGTAAAGATTTTAAAATGATATTAAGAAGAGTTAATGAGTTTAACTCAAGTAGTTTTATCATAGGAAACAAATCATCACTCAATAATATATATTTAAAATTAAGAAGAGTAGAGATAATTCATAATTTATCCATATATATATATAATAAGAGAGAAAAAATAAATATTATAAAGGAAAATTTATTTAGAAAGGAAGTGTTTAATGGTAACTTTAATCAATGTCTTATAAAAGAAATTCAATATAGAATAATAGGAGATGGAAATCTTAATAATGCTTATGGTAGTATGGGAACTAATCCACAAGTATGGGTAAATTCTTTTGAGAAAGGCTTTAATAATTCGGGAAATGTATTATCCGAATTTAGATGTCGCATGTATTTTGTTTATATGTTAAATCATTTTTGTAATGAAATAATAGAAGATACTTATATGAGGGCATATATTAATAATTACCTTAAAGATAAAAATTACAAATGGCAAATTGATGATAATTTTATTGACTTATTAATATCATATAAAAAGGATGAACTAAATTATCTCCCTCCTATTTTTAGATATGGCTCTTATGCAATTTTGAATAAAAAAATGAGATCTTTAGTTACTTCAAATAGATTGTATAAAAAAAAATATAATAATTTAAGCGAAGGAAAAACTACAGATAAAGACCATATTAGTATAAAAACTTACAATAGACATACATCTAAGTATCCTTTATCAAGCAAAGAATCTCTTGGTTTAAAAGGAAATTTTGTAGATATTAGTAAACCTGATGATGCTACATACTCAAGTGGTAGTACATTGTTCAAATTAAAAGTTACTGATGATAAAGATATTCAAAATTTTATAAATAGATCTATTTTTTATAATATGAAATTACCATCTGGAATATCGGGAACATTAGATCAGTCTTTAACTATGGCTGGATTAGTTGGTATCGGAATTGATAGTGATCTTAAGCCAAACTATTCTGAATTATATATACTTCGTATGGCTTATATTACATTTATGAGACTACCTTATGATCACTCAATACATGAAATAATGACATCTTCAAAATCTTTCGGTATGAAATATTCTTTTAATGTAAGTTTCTGTAAGGATATTTATCCTTTCGATAAAAGATTATTAGATCTTATTAATCAATATCAAAGAGAAAAAAATAGATTATCCCCGCATGAAGTATTCAATAATCGATTGAGTGATTTTGATACTATAATTAAACAAAACTATATTGATTCTTTCCAAAAATATAAAATGGTATTTAAAATATGTAGGGAAGGTTATGCTCTAATTAGATCAGTGTATATTGATCATGGGCATTTTTCAAAAGAGATTGAGTCATTAAAATATCCAGCGACAACTCGTTATTTAGATATGTGGGATCATAAAAGAGATAGAAGTATATACTGTAATCCCGCTACTGGCGAAATAAGTCGTAGAGAGGTGAGTGAAATTAGAGGTAGTGCACTAAATAAAAATGGTGAATTAAAAAATAGCACTAAAAAAAGAAGTGTTACATTATTGTCTCCAAATGGTGATACTCAAGTTTTTCATTCTTTATTTGGGGATGTATTAGGAGAAGATTATATAATTACTATGTATAATTATGATTTGGTTAATAATAAAGATAATAAATATGTATTTGATGAAAATGCTTATACTAATACTCGATGGTGGTTGGGAGAAGAGTCTATTTTGTCTGATAATCCACAAAAGTATATATCTTTTAAAAAGTTACGTGAAAAATCAATGGGCGAGGCTTTGATGCAAAACCGTCATAGCTTTAATGAATTATTAGTAGGATTAAATAAAGAGGCTCTTATTGGAGTATGTATAGATATAGATAAAAGTTTGTATAATGCATATTTGTCATTACTTTATTGTTACTTATATATTAAAAATAAATTAGGGTTATCACTTCCATTATTTGTGAGATCAAAAAAATGTAAATTAAAACCTTTTACCCAAGAGCTTTTAGATAATCTATTAAATGCCTTAATATCTAAAATAAAATCAGACTTTCAAAATCTTAATGCTAAAGAGCAATCGATTATAGAGTATATCTATCAGATAGAAGATTACCATTTGTTAGCTAAATACCCTATTAGTAAATCAGAAATTGAATTTCGACTTAATTTATATTTGCCAAAAAATAAGGATATAAATAGTTTATATGAATTGTCAGAAAATTCAAATTTATCCATTGACAGAATTAAACTGCTTATAAGTTTTAGAGACTTTATTTCTAAATTAGAACAGAGTTTATCGTTATCTACCAATTTTATTTATATGCTTAAGTTTGATAAGGATGAAAAAAAATTGTGTTTTAAGCATGTGATTTCTTATCTTAATATTTGCATAAAAGAAGGAAAATCTCCAGAAGATATTAAATTAGTTGATATATTTCAAAAGTTAATAACAATATTGCCTATTAATCGTACTGGGCAAGAGATGGCACAAAATAATTTTAGGGATATAAAAATAACTAAGTCTGCTAAGTCATTATTTAAATATGAAGTCACTCAAAATCAGAAATATCTCTTTGAAGGTATCCCAGGTTTGAGTTTAGATTGGGTAAGAGAAATTAGAAGTAAAGCTAAAACAGAAAATGATATGTACATAGATCTTCTAAATAGAATATCTTATTGGAATGGTCAAGTTAATGTTGAAAATATGCTATCCTGTTATTATTATGGAGATTGTAATTATTTTTATGATGAATTAATATCTGCGTTACTTTAATGGAATATTATTGTATCTATAGTTATTAATTTTGTGATATTTTTATTATGATACAGTAGCTTAAGCTTAGATGTTTTGTTAGCAAATGATCTCGCTGGAAAGAAGATGTTTATAAAAGTTATTCAAAAGTATAACATCTATTATAGTAACAGTAAAAGATTAAAATATCGTATTTTGTGAGTAGAATATGAATTATTATTTTTGATCAGGTTTATAGTATTTAGGTTTAAACTCTATACCATATTTGACATTCATCCACATTCTGCTTATAAAACTTTGCATCTTAGCATCATGGATATTTAAGACATACATTTTTTTAATCATATCATCAGTAGGTCTGATATTTGTATCATCAAATATCTTATTCATATATTTTTCATTTTGTGTTACACCATTCGGCTGATATATATAATTACTATTTTGCGCAGCTACATATGGATCTAATGTATAGTTCATCAGAGCATAAGCCTTATCTAAATCTTTAGCTCCTTTAGGAATCATCAGCATGTCAAACCAAATATTTGTACCTTCTTTAGGAATTACATAAGCAAGAGTTATACTAGGATTGATCTCTTTTGCTCTTATAACTGAACGTACTACATCTCCAGAGTATCCCATTACTAAGCATAGATTTCCTGCTGTAAAATCATTTTGATATTTATTACTATCAAAATACTTAATATAAGGGCGAATATTTTTGATAATATCTAAAGCAGCTTTTTCATATTCTGCCTTACTATTTGTATTTGGATCAATACCATGATAATAAAAATAATTACCAAATATTTGTTCAGGTTCATCAAGTAGAGAAACTCCACATTTAGAGACTTTCTTAAGATATTTTTTATTAAAAACATATTCCCAGCTATTAGGAACAACTCCTTTTCCTAAGACTTTTTCTATCTCTTGTTTATTATATGCTAGACCTGTAGTTCCATAACTATAGACAACAGCATATTTATTGCCTGGATCATTTATTTCAGAAACTTTGTCATATATAGCTTTATTACGATACTTTAAATTTGGTAATTTTGATTTATCTAATTCTATAAGAGCATTTGATGCTATCTCACTATTTAAATATAAAGCACCTTGTTCAATAATGTCAAAACCAGATGACCCTGTCATTACTTTTGCCCTAGTCATATTATCATCGGATGTATATATATATTTTACTCTAGTATTAGAAAGTTTTGAGAAGCATGGAATTATATCTGGTGATATATAATCTGCCCAGTTTGTAAAGTTAAGAGGAGTCTTCTCATCTGTTGGTGTAATAGGAGTTTTTAATATTTTATTGCTACAAATATAAGAATCATCATCAGCATAACATAAGCCTGTAATACTTAATAAAGCACCAATAGCAAAAAGCTTTAATTTCATGAGAGTAAAAATCAACTTTAGTTGTTAAAAAATTACTTTAAGTATATACTAAAGCGCGTTATTTTCTAAAGAAAAAATAAGCAATGGAACAAATCGTAAGTAGTAAAAAATTTGGCTTAATAAGGCTAGTAATGATAAATATCATTGCAGTGGACAGTCTAAGAAATATATCTATCACGGCTCAAGCAGGATGGATTGTTGTGACTTTTTATGTATTGGCTGGGATTTTCTTTTTAATTCCTTGTGCGTTATTAACTGCTGAAATGTCTACAGGATCATCACAAGAGACAGGCGGTATTTATATATGGGTCAAAAAAGCTTTTGGTAAAAGGTTAGGCTTTTTAGTTATTTGGCTACAATGGGTTTATAACTTAGTTTGGTTTCCTTCTATTTGCGGTTTTTTTGCGGGAGTTATAGCTTATGTAATAGCCCCTCTAACAGGACAAAATGCAAATGAGTTAGTGGCTAATCCATGGTATATGATATCAATGAGTTTAGTAATGTTTTGGAGTGCGACAGCTATTAATTTATTTGGCGTTAAAACATCAAGTACTGTAAGTACTTTAGGTGCTATTATTGGTACATTATTACCTATGTTTATAATTATAATAATAGCTGTTATATGGTCATTCTCACATGGCTCTGAAATTGTATTACCAAGTGTTTCTGATTTTATTCCATCAGGAAATAATATAAGCAGCTGGGGTTTGTTTATAACGGTAATGTTTAGTTTATTCGGTCTTGAAATGAGCGCTATACATGCTGCAAATGTTAAAAATGCTAAGAAGAACTTTCCAAGAGCACTATTAATCTCAGGTTCTGTTATTTTAGGTTCTCTAATTTTATCAAATATTGCTGTTATCTTAGTAAGCAGTCAACTTCAAATTGGTGATGTAGATATTGTTACTGGATTAATGGTGTCATTTCATTATTTCTTTAATCAGATTAATATGCCATGGATGACTTATATTATTGCTATTACATTAATCTTTGGAGCATTTACGACAACATCTGCTTGGATTATGGGATTATCACGAGCATTTATGGTGGTGAGTAATGATAATATCCTGCCACAAATTTTTGGCAGAACTAATAAAAATGATGCTCCAGATACAATGCTAATTACTCAAGCACTAGTTTTTACAGTATTTTGTTTTTCATATATCTTTATGCCATCTGTAAATGAAGCATATTGGTATCTTAGTGATTTAACTGCACAATTAGCTGTTATCGCTTATATTCTAATGTTTATAACTGCTGTTAAGTTGAAAATCAGCCAACCTCTACAAGAGGGACAATATGAAATATTTAGAGGATCAATTGGTACTATAGTAATGGCAATATTCGGATGTATTGAGTGTGTGATTGCTATAATTGTTGGATTTATTCCTATAGATAGTGTTGATATGTCTATATTTAAATTTGATATGCTTTTAATCGTTGGGCTTGTTATAGCTTTAATTATCCCAGCAGTTATAACTATAAAAAATAGTTAATTTGTTTAAAAAAAATAATGTTAGAATAGTTTTGGGTACTCCTTTTTTATATTCATGCTAATTATTTATTCATATATTAAGAGGTTAAGTATAGTTTGTTTAACTAGTTAAAAAGCTATACTATAAAAGTTAGTATTAATAACCA
Source organism: Francisella sp. 19S2-4 (assembly GCF_036281795.1). Taxonomy (NCBI): domain Bacteria; kingdom Pseudomonadati; phylum Pseudomonadota; class Gammaproteobacteria; order Thiotrichales; family Francisellaceae; genus Francisella; species Francisella sp. 19S2-4. The sequence continues at coordinate 103 of NZ_JAWUZH010000067.1, read as the reverse complement.
TAGTTTATACAAGTAAGCTTGAAATATGAAAGACTGTTGAATAAATCTTTCAATTTCTATGAATAGGAATATTTTTGCTATTTTTAGTAAAAACTTAGCCTTA
>NZ_JAWUZH010000066.1:0-7149 GCF_036281795.1 Francisella sp. 19S2-4 | reverse complement strand
ACTAATATCTGTAACATCTGTATTTTACAAAATATATCTAACAATTTGGGATATTAATTCAACAGTCTTTTATATATATCAAAAGTCTATAGAGTATATGAGTAATTTAATTAGAAATTAATCTATTCGCTTCTTTATTTGATCGTCTAATACAGTTTTCAATTGCTAATCTATCAAAGAAATTTCCAGTAATATATAAGTTAGGTATTTGTGAAAGTTCTTTTTCTAAACCTTCTAAGAAGGTACTATGATTACGATGGTAGCAAGGTAGTAGGTTTGTTTTTTGATATGAGTATAAAATGTCTGCGTTGTCTATTCTTAGAAGTTTAGCAATTTTATGAACTAGATTTTCTTGAGAAGAATTATTGTGGCAGTGAAAAACTATAGCTCTATAATCAGGATGATTAACAACATCTCTAGAAACAGCAGAAAAGAAAAACTGTTCTTTACCAATTAAACCAGCTAAGTTTTTTATATGATCAAGCTTATTTTTGTCAATAATAATAGCAAGGCTTGTTAGCTCAGACATTGTTGGAGAATATTTATGTTTAGCTATATTAGGAAGAATGTCTTTTAAAAATTCTTTTGTAATATTCCAAGGAGTTGCTAAACAAATTTTATCAGCAATATAGCTAGTTTTGTCTGTTGTAATTAGCCATTGTTTATCTTGATTATAAGAAATATTAAAGACATTACTCTTTATAGAGTTTATTTGTGAGTTTTGTATGATGCTTGAAAGTCCATTTCTTAAAGTAAAACTTCTTGGTATAGTTTTATCTCTATCATATTTTTTAAAGAGATATTCCATTGGAAAGTCTTCGCTATTTTGTGAAAGTACCGCATTAAAACAATATTTTAAAGTATTATTGTAGTTTTCTTCGCCAAAAAGTTTTGAAGCATATTCTTTTACAGTTTTATCATTTTTTGATATTTTTCTATTTTTAATATAATTAAATATTAAGCTAAAGAAATTTAAATTTTTGAAAATACTTTCAATATTGTTGTTAGGTTTTACTAGTAAAAAAGGTAACTTATTACGAGTAATAATATTATCTTCTATTTTGTTTTTTTTGATAAAATCGATAGTATCTGTATAGGAGTTGTATATGGTGTGTGCACCCATTTCAAACCAGAAATCTTTATAATTTTGGGTATCAATACAACCATCATTTCTATTTTTCTCAATAATTAGATTTTCAATACCTGCTTCATTTAGTTTTTGTGAAAAACTAACTCCTGATATTCCGCCACCTATAATTACTGTATTAACTTTATTCATTTGGTAGTAGTATCCATAATTTACCTTTATTATTCATATGGCCAGCGTTAAATTCAGCTTGTTTACCATGACCCCAGAAAACATCACCACGAATAGCACCGCGAATAGCTCCTCCAGTATCTTGGGCAATCATTAATCTGTCAAGAGGAACAGTATCCTTATGATTTTCTTTATAATAGTCTGTCTCTAGCCACAGAGGCACTCCATAAGGATAATATATATGATCAACAGCTAAAGAGTAACCAGGTGTTAGTTCAACATCTTGAGCACCTACAGCATTTTTACGATCAATATATCTAAAAAATACAAATGATGGATCATAATTTAAGACGTCATCAATTTTATCTTTATGATTATTAAGCCATTCTTTTATAGATTGCATAGACATTTCTTTTGCAGACATATAGTTGTGCTCAAGTAAATATTTTCCTATTGGTCTATAAGGATGGCCATTTTGACTGTCATACCCTAGTAAGATATCGCCACTACCTGTTTCTATTCTTCCAGAACCTTGAATTTGTAAAAAAGTACGATCAACTTTTGATTTTACCCAAACTAATACATCTTTATTTGAGAATAAATTACCTTCAGATATTTGCTCTCGTGAATAATATGGAACTAATTTCCCATCTTCATTATATATACCAAATACATAGCTGTCATCGCCGTTAGATTTTTTGACTAAACCATCTGGAGTTTTGTATATTGGTACACTATATTGCAGTGTCTTTACTAAGCTTCCTTTCATTGTGGGCTCATAATATCCTGTAAAAAGTCCAGTATCTTTATCACCTATGATTATCTGATAAGGAGTGAAGTTTTTTTCAAAGAATAATCTTGCTTCTTGAGGAGTTTTAAAATTTGTTTTTTCTACTTTATTGCAGATGTTAATCCAGTTCTTATATTCTGGCTTTTTTTCTTCAAGTATTTTGCTACATGATAATTTTAGCGCATTTAAAGAATTGAGCTGATTAGCTTTATCCCAGTTAGCTAACTTTTTGAAAGTTGATTTTTGGTATGTAACTTTATCTGAATACTTTTCTGTAAGATAGTCAGCAACACTTAGTTTATTTTGTTCTTTAATTTTAGATTTTTTAGGTTTGGTAATGAGGTCTTTAGGTTTTTCAGGAGTTATACTTGTTGGCTTCTCTGGAAGATTACTTTTAGTATTAACATTTGCACAGCTTGATATTACTAAAGTAAGTAAAATAATATTTATCTTTTTTAAAGTCTTCATTGCTCGTTTAATACTCATTATAAAAAAATGCTAATAATTTCTTGAAAATATCGAAATAATCACTATCTATAAAACATCTAACAAATTGTAGTATTAACAGAACTAAAAGTAAAAGGTTGTTTTATGAGTAAAGATGAAAAAAATAAAGTAGAAGATCAAAATCTAAATAATGAAGCAGAAGCACAAGATAACTCTTCTAATAATGCTGTTGAAGAACTATCAGTGGAAGAACAGCTAGAAAGATCAAAAGATGCCATAAAAGAACTTGAAGAAACTTGTGATGCTATGAAAGATGAGGCTCTAAGAGCTAGAGCAGAGATGGAAAATATTCGTAGAAGAGCAGAAAAAGAAGTTTCTAATGCACGCAAATTTGGCGTAGAAAAATTTGTTAAAGAGCTTTTACCTGTAACAGATAGTATTGACCAAGCTTTAAAGCATGAGGTGAAATTAGAAGAAGCAATAGCAATGAAAGAAGGTATCGAGCTTACTTCTAAAATGCTTTTAGATATTTTGAAAAATAATGGCTTACAAGAAATTAATCCAAAAGGAGAAAAGTTTGATCCAAATATTCATGAAGCTTTGGCAATGATACCTAATCCGGAAATAGAGGATAATACTGTTTTTGAAGTTTTTCAAAAAGGTTACTTATTAAATGGACGTGTAGTAAGAGCCGCTAAAGTTATTGTTGTAAAAAATTAAAAAAAGTTCTTGAAAAAAAACAAACTACATCCATCTATTAGTCAGATGGTTTTAAAAAAATTACTTGAATTAAAAGAATTAGAAATATAAAACAGGAGAATCAAATGGGAAAAATAATAGGAATAGATTTAGGAACTACTAACTCTTGTCTTGCTATCATGGATGGTAAGAGTGCTAAAGTTATTGAAAATGCTGAAGGTCATAGAACTACGCCTTCAGTGGTAGCTTATACAGATGGTGGTGAGATCTTAGTGGGTCAATCAGCAAAAAGACAAGCTGTAACAAACCCTGATAATACTTTCTTTGCTATCAAAAGACTTATCGGTCGTAAGTATGATGATAAAGCTGTACAAGATGATATCAAAAAGAAAGTTCCTTATGCAGTAGTTAAAGCAGATAATGGAGATGCTTGGGTTGCTACTAAAGATGGTAAAAAAATGGCGCCACCTCAAGTATCTGCTGAGATATTAAGAAAGATGAAAAAAACAGCTGAAGATTTCTTAGGTGAGCCTGTTACAGAAGCTGTAATTACAGTACCTGCTTACTTCAATGATAGCCAAAGACAAGCTACAAAAGATGCTGGTAAAATTGCAGGTCTTGATGTTAAAAGAATTATCAACGAGCCTACAGCTGCAGCATTAGCTTACGGTGTTGACTCTAAAAAAGGTGAGCAAACTGTAGCAGTTTATGATTTAGGTGGTGGTACATTCGATATTTCAATCATTGAAATTGCTGATGTTGATGGTGATAACCAAATCGAAGTATTATCAACAAATGGTGATACTTTCTTAGGTGGTGAAGATTTCGATTTAGCTTTAATGGACTACTTAATTGATGAGTTCAAAAAAGAGCAAGGTATAGATCTTCATAATGATAAGCTAGCTTTACAAAGAGTTAGAGAAGCAGCAGAAAAAGCTAAAGTGGAATTATCATCTGCGAGCCAAACAGATGTGAACTTACCATATATTACAGCTGATGCTACAGGACCTAAGCATTTAAACATCAAGATAACTAGAGCTAAATTTGAATCTTTAGTTGGTGATTTAGTTGCTAGATCTTTAGAGCCATGTAAAAAAGCTCTAGAAGATGCTGGTTTAAGCAAATCTGATATTACAGAAGTACTATTAGTAGGTGGACAAACTCGTATGCCTCTAGTACAAGAGAAAGTAAAAGAGTTCTTTGGTAAAGAGCCTCGTAAAGATGTAAACCCTGATGAAGCTGTAGCAGTAGGTGCAGCTATTCAAGGTGGTGTATTAGCAGGTGATGTTAAAGATGTACTTTTATTAGATGTGACTCCACTTTCTCTAGGTATTGAGACTATGGGAGGGGTGATGACTAAGCTTATAGAGAGAAATACGACTATCCCTACTAAGAAGTCACAAGTATTCTCTACAGCTGAAGATAACCAACCTGCGGTAACTATTCATGTACTTCAAGGTGAGCGTGAAATGGCTTCTGCAAACAAATCTTTAGGTAGATTTGATTTAGCAGATATTCCACCAGCTCCTCGTGGTATGCCACAGATTGAAGTTACATTTGATATAGATGCAAATGGTATCTTAAATGTATCTGCTAAAGATAAAGCTACTGGTAAAGAGCAAAATATTGTAATTAAATCTTCTAGTGGTATATCTGAAGAAGATATCGAGAAAATGGTACGAGATGCAGAAGCTAATGCTGAAGCAGATAAGAAGTTCCACGATCTTGTAGGTGCTAGAAATACTGCTGATAACCTAATTCATAGCTCAAGAAAAGCTATAACTGAGCTAGGTGAGAAAGTAACAGCTGAAGAAAAAGATAAGATTGAAGCAGCTTGTAAAGATCTAGAATCAGTAGTTAAAGGTGACGATAAAGATGCAATCGAAGCTAAAACTAAAGCTTTAGAAGAAGCTTTTGCACCAATTGCTCAAAAAGCATACGCTGATCAAGCTCAAGCAGCAGGCGCCCAAGGTGGAGCTCAAGCTGAAGAGCCTAAGAAAGATGAAGATGTCGTTGATGCTGATTTTGAAGATGTTGAAGACGAGAAAAAATAAATAAAATTCTTTTAAAAAACCAATAAGGTGCGGTTTATGCGCACCTTTCTTTTTGTTATAATTATACGTCCAAAAATTTTAGGTTAATTAAAATGCAACAGAAATGCTACTATGAAATTCTAAATGTATCAAAAACAGCTTCAGGTGTTGAAATTAAAAGAGCTTATAGGAAGCTTGCTATGAAATATCACCCAGATCGTAATCCAGATGATAAAGAAGCTGAAATTAAATTCAAAGAAGTCTCTGAAGCTTATGAAATATTAAGTGACGATCAAAAAAGATCAAGATATGATCAGTTTGGTCATGCTGGAGTTAACCAACAAGGTGGTGCTGGAGCTGGAGGTTTTGGTGGTTTTGAAGACATTTTTGACACTTTCTTTGGTGGTGGAGCTTCTCGAGGCGGTGCTGGTAGATCTAGAGCGTCTAGAGGTAGTGATCTAGAATATACTTTGGAAATATCATTAGAGGAGGCCTTCTTTGGTGCAGAAAAAGAGATAACTATACCAAGGATGGCTGCTTGTGATACTTGTGAAGGTACTGGATCAAAATCTAAAAGTAAGACAACCTGTCATGCATGTCATGGTCAAGGTACAATTAGAAGACAGCAAGGTTTTTTTGCTTTTGAGCAGACTTGCCCAGTTTGTAATGGTACTGGTTCTAATATTTCAGATCCATGTGATGTATGTTATGGAAATGGTAAGGTCAAAAAACAAAAAACTCTAAAAGTTAAGATACCAGAAGGTGTTGATAACGGAGATAGAATCAGACTTCATGGTGAAGGAGATTCCGGATCTAATGGCAGCATGAATGGTGACCTTTATGTCCAGATCTTAATCAAGGATCATAAGATTTTTGAAAGAAGAGAAATGAACCTTTACTGTGAGATGCCGATAAGTTTTACTAAAGCTTGTCTTGGTGGAGAAATTAAGGTTCCAACATTAGATGGCGAGGTTGTATTAAAAGTTATTCCAGAAACTCAAACAGGTAAAGTTTTCCGTTTAAGAGAAAAAGGAATGAAATCTTTAAGAGGCCATAGAAGAGGTGATTTACTTTGTAAGGTAGTAGTAGAAACTCCTGTAAATCTAAATGCTGAACAAAAAGAACTTTTAGAAAAATTTGCTGATAGTTTAGGTGAAGATTATCAAAGTAAGCATTCGCCAAAAAGTAAATCTTGGTTTGATAATGTAAAAGACTATGCTAAGAGCTTCTTTGAATAATTAATCATAACTTTTTTATCTTTAATAATTATTTCTGAGAAAATAATCTTCTTCATTTTCTTTTTGAAAGCCTAAACGTTTAATTAATGTAATTGATGCTATATTTCTTTTATCTATAGAAGCTTTTATTTCTATGACTTTATAAGTTTTAAATAACTCTGTTATAACACAACTTGCAGTTTCTGTAGCAACTCCCTTTCTCCAATAAGCTGGAAAAATAACATATCCTAAAACAGCTGTTTTTTCTAAAATAGGGATAGTTGCTTGGACATATCCAATATATTTTTCTGACTTCTTACATTTGATTATCCAGTTTAACCAAATATATTTATTATCTGGAGATATTTGTTTTTCTCGCTGTTTATATTTGATTTCTAATTTATCTAAAGAAGATGGCGGTGAGTCATCTATATAGTGATATATTTCTTTGTTCTGTAGTAAGTTAAACATCTTATCTGCGTGCTCTTGCTTGAGAGGCTCTAGTTTAAATCTACTGGTTAGCAAAGGTGTTTTATTTGTCATTTAGAAAATAACGAGTTTCTTTTAGATTTATCTTATTAAAGTTAGAAAAAAATATGTATATTATATTTAGCAATTTTCTTAGATATTAAAAAGACTGTTGAATAAATCTTTCAATTTCTATGAATAGGAATATTTTTGCTATTTTTAGTAAAAACTTAGCCT
>NZ_JAWUZH010000065.1:0-7279 GCF_036281795.1 Francisella sp. 19S2-4 | reverse complement strand
CTAAGTTTTTACTAAAAATAGCAAAAATATTCCTATTCATAGAAATTGAAAGATTTATTCAACAGTCTTTTAGATTTCCCAGAAACATTTTTTTTTAGTATACTGCCATCATTATCTAATTTTTTAAGTCCTAACCCAATGTGTCCACATTTCCATCTATAAACATCCACTCTAAATATATTATTAGTATTCAAAGACCTATCCTTAACAAATAAATTAATATTTAAAAAAATAGCATAAAAATGTAACTAGTATATTTCTCAATCGTAATAATTAAATTTTTTCGTATATATAGGCTAGTCAATGATTTACTTCACAATAAGTGACTATAGATTAAAATCTATAACTAAGAAGCTTTTTTATTTAGAATTTTAAGCAGATCAATATTTAAATTAAGAACATTTACTGTATCGATTCCCAATAAATGCTTGGTCGTATTTTTCTCAATTAGCTGTTCTACTTGTTTGACTGGTAAATTATTTTTCTTAGCTACATATTCTTCTTGATACTTTGCAGATTGTAAACTTATATCAGGATCAATGCCACTAGCTGAAGCAAAAACCATATCTTCAGGAATAGCTTTAGAACCATATATAGTTTGTAGCTTACTAACTCTTTCTTTAACATCTTTTAGTTGAGTTTTATTATTAACAGCATAGTTTGTTCCACCTGTTGCTAGTGGATTATCATTTGATGCTGATGGTCTTGTTTGGAATAAATTTGTCGGCATAACCTGACCAATCAACTTAGATCCAACTAACTTACCATTATAGTACTCTTGAGACCCTGTTGTTGTACCTTTTGATACAGTATAACCAACCGACATTATAAAAAATGGATAAGCTACTCCTAATACAAGAGTAAATAAAAGCATTGCCTTAAATGATTTAAATAAATTTAACATTTTATACTCTCCTTACCTAAACCAAATGAATAGCTGTAATAAACATATCAATCAGCTTGATGCAAATAAACGGAACTATTACACCACCTAAACCATAATATAAAAGGTTCTTACGTAATAAAGTTTGTGATGATGCAACTACATTCTTTACACCTATTAATGCCATTGGAATCAAAAATATAATAATTAATGCATTAAATATTACAGCTGACAATATCGCACTTGTAGACGAATGAAGATTCATTATATTCATAGCACCCAAACTTGGAAAAGCTGTCACAAATAATGCGGGAATTACTACAAAATATTTTGCGATATCATTAGTCACGCTAAATGTTGTTAGAGCTCCTCGAGTAACAAGTATCTGCTTCCCAATTTTAACGATCTCTATGATTTTCTTAGGATCTGAATCTAGATCTACCATATTTCCAGCTTCTCTAGCTGCAGAAGTTCCTGTAGCCATAGCAATACCAACATCAGCTTGAGCAAGTGCAGGAGCATCATTTGTTCCATCTCCACACATTGCTACAGTTTTACCTTCTTCTTGAGCTTTTATAATATAATCTAGCTTATCCTGAGGTGATGCTTGAGCAACAAAATCATCAACCCCAGCTTCAGCTGCAATCGCTGCTGCAGTTAGAGGATTATCACCAGTAATCATCACAGTCTGTACACCCATCTTACGTAACTCTTCAAAACGCTGTTTAATCTTTGGTTTAATAATATCTTTAAGATGTACAACACCTAAAAGTCTATCTTTTTGAGCTACTGCTAAAGGTGTACCTCCTTGCTCAGATATTTGTTCTGTAACTTTTTTAAACATCACAGCTAAACCACTATCAAGCTTACCTTCTAGATAATTCTCTACAGAACATATAGCCCCTTTTCTTATCTCTAAGTTTTGATAGTCTATGCCACTCATTCTTGTATATGCTGAGAAAGGTATAATTTCTGCTTCTGATAAATCTACTTTCTTTTTATCAAAGCCAAAGTTCTTTTCAGCTAACTTAACTATTGATTTACCTTCAGGTGTCTCATCTACTAAAGAGCATAACCATGCAGCATGAGCAAGCTCCTCTGGAGAAGCCGCTCCTAATGGAATAAAGTCTGTTGCAAAACGATTACCTAATGTAATAGTCCCTGTTTTATCTAAAAGTAATAAGTCAATATTACCAGAAGACTCTACAGCCCTACCTGACATAGCTACTATATTGAACTTTAACAATCTATCCATACCCGATATCCCAACAGCTGAAAGCAGACCTGCAATTGTTGTTGGAATTAAAGTCACAAATAAAGCTATCAATACTACTGCTGATAACTGAGTCCTACTATACATTGCCATGCCATATAAAGAACATATCGCAAATATAAAAATCAACGTCAACCCTGATAATAAAATAGTCAAAGCAATTTCATTTGGTGATTTAAGTCTTTTAGCATTCTCAACAAGATCAATCATCTTATCTAAAAAACTCTCACCTGGATTAGATGTTACTTTAATTTTGACACTATCAGATAAGACTTTTGTACCAGCTGTTACTGCTGAGTTATCAGAACCCGCTTCTTTAACAACTGGTTCTGACTCTCCTGTTATTGCTGATTCATCAATTGTTGCCATACCTTCAATAACATCACCATCACATGGGATAAAATTATTAGTATCGACAAAGACAATATCACCTATTTTAAGGCTTTCGGCATCTACTTTTGTAAGATTCCCTTCACTATCTTCTTTCATAGCAAAAAGCTTTGATTTAGCTGCTTTTAGCGTATCTGCTTGAGCCTTACCTCTACCTTCAGCAATACCTTCAGCAAAGTTTGCAAAAAATATTGTAAACCATAGCCAAATAACGATTTGTAATGTAAAGCCAACGCTTTGACCTTCAAAAAGCTCTGTTATTAAATACAATGTACATAGTAAGGTAACAACTTCAACACAGAACATAACCGGATTTTTGATCATCTGGCGAGGATCACATTTTGAAAAAGTTTTTGCTAGAGCTGGTACTAATAGCTCTTTTGATAATAGACTCGGAGATTTTTTTGTACTCATAACTTCAACCTATAAATAAGTTAGATTTAATTGATCTAATATTGGACCCAAGCCTAATGCTGGGAATATTGTCAAACCACCAATTATTAATATTGTAAAAAACACCAATACTGAAAATATAATACTTGTAGTATCTAGTGAACTAATTTCACATATCTGTGAGCTTCGCTTTTTCTTAACTAAAGAACCCGCTAACATTAGCACCGCAAAAATTATGCCAAATCTACCGATAAACATACTCAATGCTATAGTTATATTTAAATAACTAGTATTTGCTGCTAATCCCGCAAAGGCACTACCATTATTATTTGCTCCTGAAATATAAGCATATAATATTTCTGAAAAACCATGAGCACCACTATTTGTTAAAGATGCATGCACACTTGGTATAACGCTCGCGATCCCTGTAAATACCAATACACAACATGGCGAAACTAATAGAGCCAACATAGTCCATTTCATATCATTAGCTTCTATACGTTTACCCAAGAAGCTAGGAGCTCTACCAATCATTAATGAGCCAATAAACACAGCTAACATTAAGAACATAAAGAAACCATAAAAACCAGCTCCGATACCTCCAAATATAACTTCACCTATTGCCATATTTAGCATAGACATCATCCCACCAATAGCAGAATAACTATCGATTACACTATTTATACCACCATCTGAAGCTGATGTAGATACTGTGTTGTACAAAGTTGAATTAAATATACCAAAGCGAGTTTCTTTGCCTTCCATATTAGATAAATGTCCTATCTGACCATATATATCTTGGATATGCTTGCTATCAAGAAAATCTAAACCATGAAGCTCTGAGACTGTCATAATAAGTAAAGAAATAATAAATAAAACCAACATAACTCCAAAGATTGTCCAGCCTTGCTTTGTATTTCCAACCCACTTACCAAATGTGTAAGTTAAAGCTGCTGGTATCGCAAATATCGAGATCATTTGAATATAGTTTGTTATTAGTGTTGGATTCTCATAAGGATGTGCAGAGTTCGCACCAAAGAAACCACCACCATTAGTTCCAAGTGACTTTATTGCCTCTTGTGAAGCTACTGGACCTTGTGGAATAATTTGCTCACTACCTACTAAAGTATGAACATGTAAATATGCCATTATATTTTGTGGCACTCCTTGGAATACATATACAATGGCAATAACTATTGATATCGGTAGTAGTATCCAAAATATACCTTTACCAAGATCATTCCAAAAGTTACCAACGGTTGCTGTTTCATGTCTAGCTATAGATCTTATCAAAGCAATTGCTACAGATAACCCAACAGCTGCTGAAACAAAATTTTGTACCGCAAGAGCTATCATCTGTGAAAAATAGCTAGCTCCTGTTTCTCCAGAATAACTTTGCCAGTTTGTATTTGTCACAAAGCTAATAGCTGTATTAAACGCTTGAGAGAAACTCATACCTTTTATTTCTTGAGGATTTAAAGGTAAAACTCCCTGTAAAACAAGTATCAGAAAAACAAAGATAAAAGCCATTATTGAGAAGCTTAATAAGCTAAAAAAATAAGCCTTAGCTGTTTGCTCTTTTCTTGAGCTTTCTCCCAAAAATAATAAGTATAATCTTTGAAATGGTCTAGCAAACCAATCTAAATTAGTTTTTTCATTATTAAAAACTTTAAATATATAGTTTCCTAATGGCTTTGTTATCAAAGCTATTATTACTATAAAGATTGCAAATATTATAAAGTTTAGATACATAACCTACCCCTACCAATTAAAATTTATCTGGAAAGATAAGAGTCAAAGTCATATAAACCGCTAAAGTTATCATTACAACTGCAGAAAGAAAAATCATATCAACCTCTTTTTATATTTTAAATTTATATCAATTTTTCAAAGGTGATAGATTATAGATTCTAAAGGTATAAAAGTTCTATTAGGAAATAATAAAGAAAGTATAAAATTTTCATAAAATTTTGTGTTTTAAAAGATAAATAAACTAGTTTAAATTTAAGAGTTATTTTATAGAGAATTTCTTCTTAAGCCTTATTTATAAGAATGAGCTCCTGCTCCCGCGAGCTTACCATTTTTGACGATATAATATTCATCCCTAATCTCTTTTCCAGCTAAAAAACACTCCAATATTTCTCTTGTTCCCGCTGCATATCTTGCTTGCGCAGATAGAGTAGTTCCTGAGGTATGTGGAGTCATACCATTATGTGACATAGTCCTCCAAACATGATCCTTTGGAGCAGGCTGAGGATACCATACATCTCCAGCATAACCACTTAATTGACCAGTTTCTAATGCTTTGACTACAGCTTGTGCATCACAGATCTTTCCTCGAGCAGTATTTATTAAATAAGCTCCTTTTTTCATCTTATTTATAGTAGTTTCATTAAATAAATTTTCTGTCTCTTTATATAAAGGACAGTTTATGGTTATTACTTCACAAACTTTAAGCATTGATTCTAGATCAGAATGATAGGTCAAATTTAACTCTTCCTCTATATCTTGTGGCAATCTATACTTATCAAAGTAATGTAACTTAGTATCAAATGGCTTTAATTTTCTTAGTACAGAAAGCCCTATCCTGCCTGCTGCTACAGTACCAACATTCATCCCTTCAAGATCATATTATCTTTTTACAGCATCCGCAATATCCCAACCACCAGATCTAGCTATTTCATGCTGTGTTAGATAATCTCTAACCATAGATAAAATCATCATTACAATATGCTCAGATACTGAAATTGAGTTTGAATATGTCACCTCAACAACATCAATACTATTAACGGCAGCTGCAACTAAATCAACATGATCAGAGCCAATACCTGCTGTTATTGCTAGCTTAAAATTTTTAGCTTTCTGTATCCTTTCTTTTGTAAGATAAAAAGGCCAAAAAGGTTGAGATATAACAACATCAGCATCAATTAATTCTTGCTCTGCTCTACACCCATCACCATCTTTATCTGATGTAACCACAAGCTCATGACCTAAATCCTCTAAAAACTTTCTTAACCCAAGTTCTCCAGAAACACATCCGAGTAACTCACCTGGTTCATAATCTATCTTCTTTGGTGTTGGTAGCGATGAGCCATCAGGATAATTTTTTAACTTAGGTATTTCGTTTAATGGGTATTTTTTTGGCATACCATCTTTAGGATCATCATATAAAACACATAATATTTTTATTTTATATAGCTCCTAATTATTTTTGTATTCTTGAAAACTCTGGAAAAACATTCTCTATTTTATTTGCATAGCCTGACTCTTTGTGTTCATCAATCCATTTTGTTTTTTGTGCTTTATTATTCACAACAAAAGATTCTTCATATTGAGCTAACCAAGAATGACGTATAATATTCCACTCTCTTTCAGTAACTTTTTTAATAACTTTACCAGGAACTCCCGCTACAAAACTAAAATCAGGAATTCTATCAATAACTACAGATCCTGCTGCTATTAAACAATTATTTCCTATGACTGTATCAACAACTTTTGCTCCAATTCCAATCATGCAATTTTTACCAATTACACTTTTATGTACCATAGCACCATGTGTTATATTTGTTCCATCACCGATTAAAAAACCTTCTCCAGTAACTCCTATACCATGTAAGATACAGTTATCATTAATACAGACACCTTCACCAAATACCATTTTATCAAGATCAGCTCTTATAACCGCCCCTGCATAAACACGACAATTTGGTCCCATAGTAACATCTCCAAAAACCCAAGCAGTATCATCCATTAAAACTGTAGGGTGAATTTTTTTCTCGTCATTAATTAAAATCATAGCTATTCTCCTTATCTTAAGAATTTTTTATATAACATAAAAAATTCCCTTTAAAAACTATAGTATTATTAACTTGGCCAATGACTGATACCTCCTTTTTTATATCACTAATATGGCTAACTAAAGATCCAAAAAAACTTACAATATCTCCTAATATAACTGGCTTAATAAATGTTATTTCTGCCTTTCCTAAAACTACATTCTCATGATTCACTGTTAACATAGCTGCATAGTCTGCTGCACTAAAGATAAATCCGCCATGAATTAATCCTGTCTTTTCTGCAAGCATAATCTCTGTTGTTTTAAGATTTACTTGAGAAAACCCTTGTCCTAATTCAACTAAATTACCTGAAATATTTTCATCTATCGATTTGTGAGTAAGAACATTATTATTCATATTACTCTCCATATGCTACTAGCTAGTTTCTTTTTTTGAGATGCCCACTCTCACTACCATCATGCTTATCAATTAAAGACTGTTGAATTAATATCCCAAATTGTTAGATATATTTTGTAAAATACAGATGTTACAGATATTAGTATT
>NZ_JAWUZH010000064.1:0-8563 GCF_036281795.1 Francisella sp. 19S2-4 | reverse complement strand
AAATACTAATATCTGTAACATCTGTATTTTACAAAATATATCTAACAATTTGGGATATTAATTCAACAGTCTTTAATATACAATACGCAAAAGGATTAAACCAAAGTTTACTTTTCAATACATAAATCTGCCGCTTTATAATTTTTAAAATCTTTGACATTAAGAACACCTATTTAAATTTTTTGAAACTTTGTAGTTCTTTCCTAATATCTATTGTAGTATAAAATTTAGAGATTATCTTTGATAATTACTCATAGGTGTTCCTTGATGAAACTTTAGTCTCCACTCCCCAGCAGAGTATAACCAAATTGAACTCCTATTAGCTTTTAGCTGATCTTTACCAACTTCACTAATATAAGTAACTTGATAAACATTTTTATCTATTTTATGAATTCGGAAATTCTCAAGAGGTATTATTACATTTATCCTTTGAAATGGTGAGGATAAGACTTCTTCTCTCGTATAAACCTTTCCTGAACGACCAAATTCAAAAAAATCAGGGGCTAAAATATTATTCATATAGGAATTATCAAATCTAGTCTCTTCTATCCAAAGAGACTCTTCAAGAATCTTAAGCTGATTAATATCCATTTTGACTATTTAATAACAGAAACACCACCCATATAATTTATAAGAGCTTCAGGAACCATAATAGAACCATCTTCTTGCTGATAGTTCTCTATAACTGCCAATAATGTTCTACCAACAGCTAAACCAGAACCATTTAAAGTATGAACTAATTTTGGCTTTTTCATTGATGGATCTTTATATCTAGCTTTCATTCTGCGTGCTTGGAAATCACCACACCAGCTACAAGAAGAAATCTCTCTATAAGTATTTTGAGATGGTAACCATACTTCTAAATCATAAGTTTTCTTAGCACTAAAGCCCATATCTCCAGTACATAATTTCATTACTCTATACGGCAAATTTAGCTTTTGTAAAACTTTCTCTGCATGAGATGTTAATAGCTCTAATGATTCTTCTCCTTTTTCTGGAGTAGTAATATGTACTAGCTCAACTTTCTCAAACTGATGTTGACGAATCATTCCTTTAGTATCTCTACCATAAGACCCTGCCTCACTTCTAAAGCAAGGAGTATGAGCTGTATAGTATCGAGGCAATGTTTCTGTATCTAAGATTTCATCTCTTACTAAGTTTGTAACAGGAACTTCAGCAGTAGGTATTAAGCTATACTCAAAATCACCTTCTAATTTAAAAAGATCTTCCGAAAATTTTGGTAATTGGCCTGTACCATACAAACTATCATTATTTACCATATACGGTACATACAGCTCTTCATAACCATGCTTTTCTGTATGCAAATCAAGCATAAATTGAGCTAAAGCACGATGTAATTTAGCTATCTTACTTTTTAAAACAACAAAACGGCTACCTGTAATCTTTGCACCAGCTTTGAAATCTATCATATTAAGTAGCTCGCCGATATCAGCATGATCTTTCGCTGGAGCTTCTACATGAAATTCGCGTGGTATTCCCCATTTCCGTACTTCTACATTTTCATCCTCATCTTTTCCTACAGGAACATCATCAGCAGGAATATTTGGCATACCTAATAAAGTTTGATTAATATCTTCAAGTAATTCTTTTAAATCTTTCTCAACAACTTTAAGCTCTTCATTTATTTCATTAACTTTTGAGAAAATATCACTAGCATCTTCACCTTTAGCCTTTCTTTTGCCAATCTCTTTTGAGATAGCATTTCTATCAGCTTGTAGTTCTTGAGTCTTTTCTTGTAGCTGCTTTCTCTTTGCTTCTTTAGCATTGAACTCTTCAATATCAAACTTATAACCTCTAGTTGCAAGTTTCTCAGCTACTTCTTGTAAATTATCTTTAATATATTTTGCATCAAGCATTTTTTATAAAACCCTTATTTTTCAAATTTAAAAATAGTTTTACCCGTCATTTCTTTAGGTTGCGGTATACCCATTACATTAAGTATTGTTGGAGCAATATCAGAAAGTTTACCATCTTCTATAGCAACTTCAGCTTCCTTATGTCCGACATATACAAATGGTACCAGATTTGTTGTATGTGCTGTGTGAGGCTTCTGAGTTTCTGGGTTTAGCATCATATCCGCATTACCATGATCTGCCGTGATAAACATATTTCCATTATGCTCAAGTATCACATCTTTTAATTTTGCTAAACACTGATCCAAATACTCTATTGCACGCATTGCAGCTTCATAATTTCCAGTATGCCCAACCATATCAGAGTTAGCATAATTACATATTATACAATCATATTTACCACTCTTTATAGCATCAACTAGCTTATCTGTAACTTCTGGAGCTGACATTTCCGGTTGTAAATCATATGTCGCTACTTTTGGAGATTGTATTAATATTCTATCCTCACCTTCAAACTGATCTTCTTTTCCTCCATTGAAAAAGAAAGTAACATGAGGATATTTTTCTGTCTCAGCTATTCTTAGTTGTGTTTTATGATTCTTCATTAATACTTCACCTAGAGTATTAACTGGCTGATCTGGAGGAAATGCTACAGCACATTTAAGCTTAGAGTCATACTCAGTAAGTGATGTAAAGTTAATATTTAAGTGCTTTGGTCTAGGGAAGTGATCAAAATCTTGATCGACAAAAGCATGACTAATTTCTCTAGCTCTATCAGCTCTGAAGTTCATAAATATAACACTATCATTATCTTGAACTTTTATTAATCTATCATCTTTTTTAATACAAGTAGGTATTACAAACTCATCAGACTGGTCACGAGCATATGATTGCTCTAATGCTTCAAGAGCACTACTATATATAAACTCAGCTTCTGCATTTGCTATAGCATTATACGCTCTTTCTACTCTATCCCAACGATTATCCCTATCCATAGCATAGTATCTTCCAGAAACACTCGCTATATATCCTAAATTTAGATCCTGTAATAATTTATCCGCTTTTTTAATTGACTCTTCTGCTGATCTAGGAGGTGTATCTCTACCATCTAAGAAAGCATGCAAATATACTCTCTTAACACCTTTTTGCTTAGCAATCTTTATCATCTCAAAAATATGCTCTTCATGAGAATGAACTCCGCCAGGAGAAAGTAGCCCCATTAAGTGTAAGCTTGAATCATTTTGCTTAACATTTTCTATAGCATCACAGATAGCTTTATTTTCACCAAAAGTCTTCTCTTCGATAGCTTTATCAATTTTTGTAAGCTCTTGGTAAACTATTCTACCTGAACCTATATTAACATGACCAACCTCAGAGTTGCCCATTTGTCCTCTAGGAAGCCCCACAGCTAAACTAGAAGCATTAATAAGAGTCTTTGGAAACTCTTCCCATATACTATCCCAAGTTGGAGTATCAGCATTTTTAATAGCATTAAAATAATCACTCTCGCTATAGCCCCAGCCATCAAGAATTACTAATAGAGTAGTTTGTTTCATAATGATCCTCAGAAATTTTAAATTTTGAAATTATATCTATACAGGCGTAATTATAACTTTATATTTAAAGTTTGTCTGCTTTGATATGAAAGTTTTAATTATTTTATAATTTAGCAATAAGATTTTAAAATAAGAAGATAAGGTTAAGAATAAGGTTATTTAACTAGCTAATACCTCTTCAATGCTATTTAATCTTCGAACTTCCACCTGCTGATTTGGTATTATAATTGCAATAATCAAACCTATAATAGCAACAGCCAAAAGAAGCAAACATAAACCTACTGTTGGTGATAGCCATCCCATAACAACAGTCGCTATCATTGGTGCAAAACCTGATAAAGATGCTCCAAAGCCAAAACCTATTGAACACCCTGTTGCACGTACTCTTGGTGGAAAGATCTCTGTATAATATGGTGTTGATACTCCTTGAATTATAGAAGTCAAAGCTGCCATAGCAATAACCATAGAAGTTATTAGTGCAACATTATTAAGCTGCATAAATATAACCATAGGCACGCATAACACCAGTAATATAATATACCCACCAATATGAGTCTTTTTACGCCCCCAAATATCAGATAAATATCCTGCTAAAGGCATAACAATACACATAATAGCTATACTAACTGTATTTATAGCTAATGCTGTAGAAAGACTGAGATTAAGCTCAGTTTCCATATACGTTACCATATATGTTATATCTAAGTAGTAAAGCACCATTGCTGTTGTTGATAAACAAATAATCAATGTTAAACGCCACGGATAATGCTTAAGCAAGTCTTTAATAGGTTCAACTTTAAAGTTATTTTCAGTATTTTCCACCTTTTCATCTTCTTTTATAAAAAAGTGGATTAATAGTAAAAAGAAACCTAAAGCAAATGGTATACGCCAAGCATAATACTGCCAAGACTCTGGTAAAAAGTGTATCGCTATGTAACTAAGTCCAGATGCTAAAAGAAAGCCTACAACTGCTGCAGAATATGCAACAGCTAAATTAAAGCCTGTAAATGCTTGCTCTTCGGCTGTTAAAGTCATCAGATTACCAAACTGACCACCTGCAGATAACCCTTGCAATACTCTGACTAGAACTAATAATATTGGCGCCCAAATTCCTATGCTACCATAACCTGGCAAAAAGGCCATCATAATAGTTGGAATAGCCATAAAGACAATTGCAATATTCATCGCATAGTGACGGCCTAATTTATCTCCAATCCTACCAAAAATTATTGATCCTATCGGTCTTGCAATAAATCCTGCAGCAAATGCTCCAAAAGTTGCTATTAAAGCTACCCAAGCATTAGTTTTAGGAAAAAATTGGGCTGCAATTATTGTGGCAAAATAGCCATATAGAGAAAAGTCATACCATTCGATTATGTTACCAAAAGAGTTTTTTAATGTACGAACAATTTGTTCAATCATAATAAAAATTTGACTCCTTATTTGTTTTTCTAAAAAATTTATTATCGTTTTATAATAACTAACAAGTGCCATAAATTCAAATTTGCACTTTTTTGTAATTACTGCTTTTAACTTTATCATTTATGTACTTAATGTTTTCTTATATAATGATCTTTAATAAATCTATTTATTTATATCGCGATTTCTATGAAAGAATCTAAAAAAGAAAATAAACTACCTACTCTTAATCAAGAACATTCTCTAAATACTTTAATAAATAGCTTTTCTGAAGAGTTAAGAAAAACTAAGTTTGAAGGTGACATTCACTCAGACTATGCATCAAGAATATCTTCATCCATGGATAATAGTGTGTATTTTGTCGTTCCAGAATTAGTAGTATTCCCAAAAAATAAAGATGATGTTAATAGAGTTTTTGCCTTAGCTAGTAAAAAAGAATACCAAGAAGTAAAATTCTCTCCTCGTGGAGGAGGCACAGGTACTTCAGGCCACTCACTATGTGTTGGAGTCATTATAGATTCTAGTCGCTATATGAATAATATTTTAGAAATCAATATTGAAAAAGAATTTGTTAAGGTTGAACCAGGAGTTGTTTTAGATCAATTAAATGCTTCGCTTGCAGACACTGAGTATTTCTTTGCCCCTAACTTGTCACCTAGTAATAGAGCAACATTAGGAGGTATGGTAAATACAGATGCCTGTGGTAAAGGATCTAGAATATATGGTCGTACTAGTCAGCATATTTTAGAACTCGAATGCACATTAGTTAATGGCCAAAAACTCTCAACAAAAAAAATAAGCTTAAATGACATTCAAGAAGATAATCTAAGTGAAGTTGAAAAAAATATCTACACAACTGTAGTAGAACAAATCATAGACAAATATAATCTAATTGAGGAAAAACTACCTAAACTAAGTAGATTTTTAACAGGTTATAATTTAGCAAAAACCTATGATAAGAAAAATAATGCCATTAATCTTAGTTATTTAGTCTCTGGCTCAGAAGGAACTCTAGCTTTTGTTACAGAAATGACTCTCAAACTAACTAAAAAACCAAAATATAAAGCTTTATTTAGTATCTCATATGACAGTTTTAATAAAGCTCTGAAGGCTGCTAGAGATTTGTTACCCTCAAATCCATCTGCTATAGAAACTGTAGATAGCAACATTATTGAGATAGCCAAAGATGATGAGGTCTATCACAAAATAAAACATATGCTTGAAAAAAATACATCAATAAATCTTGCCGCTATAAATTTCGTAGAATTCATTGCAGATTCTCAACATGAGCTAGATACTAAAACTGCAAATCTTGAAAGAACCCTATTAGAAAATCAAGCAATTTTTCACCTAACAGAAAGTCCAATGGAGATGGATAGCTTATGGGAACTACGTAAAAAAGGTGTTGGACTACTTGGTGCTATGAAAGGTAGTCGTAAACCAATACCATTTATAGAGGACACAGCAGTTGCTCCTGAGAAACTAGCAGATTATATAGCCGAGCTAACAAAATTATTAGATTCTCATGGTGTAAAATATGGCATGTTTGGTCATGTTGATGTTGGTTGTCTTCATGTACGCCCTGCTTTGGATATGAGCTCACCAGAAGATTCTCAAAAAGTCACAAAGATAACAAAAGAAGTTAGTGAACTTGTCAGAAAATATGGAGGCATTTTATGTGCTGAGCATGGACATGGACATAGAAGCGAATACTTAAAAGATTATTTTGGTGATGAACTTTATGAATCTTTAGGACATATTAAAAAAGCTTTTGATCCTCACAATCAGCTCAACCCTGGCAAGATAACAGTACCTAATGGCAGCAAAGACCAGTTAGTAAAAGTTGATGGACCTTTTAGGGGCTACTCAGATGAGCAAGTACCAAAAGAAATGCGCCAACAATTCTCTGGTGCGTATAATTGTAATGGAAACTCACAATGTCTTAACTATAACTTAGATACTGTAATTTGTCCTTCTGCTAAAGCAAGTAGAAACTGGCTATACTCACCTAAAGGAAGAGCTGCTGTTTTACGTGAATGGTTAAATCAGCTAGCAGCAAAAGGCTATTCTACTGTTGGAAAAGAAGAAAGCTTTGGCTTTGAGAAAACTGAGGACTCTATCAATGATTTTTCTCATCAAGTTTATGATTCTTTAGATAAGTGTCTAGGCTGTAAAGCTTGTATAACAGGTTGTCCTATAAAAGTTGATATTCCAACCATGAAATCTCAATTTTTGGCTAACTATCACTCTAAATATAAAAGACCTTCATTAGACTATTTTGTTAAACATAGTGAATCTATTTTGAAGATAAACTTATATATGCCAAAAATCTTCAATGATATATTTAATACTCAATTTGTTAGAGCAGGCCTAACAAATACCATTGGGTTTGCTGATACTCCTTTAATAAGCTCTTTAAACTTAAGAGCTGAACTTAAAAAGAGAAATGCTCCTGAATTCAATATTAAAGAGTTAGAAAATCTAAAAGTAGAACAACGATCAAAAACTGTTTGTATCGTGCAAGATATATTTACATCATTATACGATACTCATATAGTCTTAACTTTATATGATTTTCTAACAGCTTTAGGATTCAAAGTTTATTTTGCTCCTTTTAAAATAAATGGTAAACCATCACATGTTAAAGGTTTTTTAAAATACTTTAAAAAACAAGCTTTAAAAGCGACTAAACTATACAATGAGATTGCTAAAACAAAAATCGATATGATTGGAATCGACCCAGCAATGACATTAGTATACCGAGATGAATATCGCAAGGTTTGTGGTGATCAAATAAGGTTTAAAGTAAAAATGCTTCAAGAGTGGTTAATTACAAAACTAAAAGATCTTCCTCAGATGCGCGGTATGATAGATACTGAATTTAACTTACTTAATCATTGTACAGAAAAATCTTTATCTACAACTTCAACTACTGATTGGCAAAAAATTCTTAATCACTTTGGTATAAAAACAAAAATTGCTAATGTTGGATGTTGTGGTATGTCTGGAAGTTTTGGTCATGAAACAAAACATATAGATGATTCAAAACATATCTATAGTCTAAGCTGGAAAAATGAAATAAAACAGTCAGGTATTAGAAATTCTATAGCTACAGGTTTTTCTTGTAGATGCCAAGTTAAGCGCATAGAGGGACATACTATTAAGCATCCTATAGAAATTTTAGAATTAAATAGAAAAAAACAGCAAAAAGTGTTGACACAGAAAATAGGATAAGTATAATAATCAACATTCCTCGGGTTGTTAGCTCAGTCGGTAGAGCAGTTGGCTTTTAACCAATTGGTCACAGGTTCGAATCCTGTACAACCCACCACTTATTTTCTAATTTTACTACCGAATACAAAAAACGAAATTTCTTTTTTTATATCACTTTTGGTAAGGTGATAAATCTAATTTATTGTAGTTAAATTCACTAGAAGTTTCGACTAGCTAAAAAGGCTATTTTTTTATGAATGCTATTTGTAGGATGTAAGTTATCAAAGAAAATATATTTATTGATATTTTCATGGCAATTAGGCGTTTGATCATAATCAAGTAAATAATCTAACTTGTCAGTTTTTAGCGGAATATCTAAACATGATTTATCACTTATATATTTTTTATTTTCTATTAATTTATTTAATAAAGACTGTTGAATAAATCTTTCAATTTCTATGAATAGGAATATTTTTGCTATTTTTAGTAAAAACTTAGCCT
>NZ_JAWUZH010000063.1:0-9421 GCF_036281795.1 Francisella sp. 19S2-4 | reverse complement strand
AAATACTAATATCTGTAACATCTGTATTTTACAAAATATATCTAACAATTTGGGATATTAATTCAACAGTCTTTATAGCTAACTATAACTCCTGATTTAATTATTATTCTGAAATTTTTAATACGCTATAACTTATCTAATTACAGTAGTTTTTAGATGATTCATAATATCTATTAATATACTCATCTAGGGAAATTTTATCATTTACTACAAGCTCTTTCTCTGCAGCAATAGATTTAATGACTTGCTCTTTTAGCTTAAGCTCTACCTCTTTAGAAATCTTAATTTTTCTAAACTCTTCAGATACATTTTTAGAAACTTCTAAAGCAAAGTTTTTATACCCTTTCTGCTTTGCAGTATTAACGATTATCGCAGATGGGGTCTTAGATATATCCAATACTTTCTGTTTCTCAGTCTGAACTGCATCCAAATACTCTTGAGGCATTTTTTTTGCTGTATTTTCTATTTTATCGAATAACTCTAATGCATATTCTTTTAATAATATCTCATCCTTACTATCAAGCTTATAAAGCTTAAGCTCAGGATTACGCCCCTCTACTGCAACTGCTGTTAAATTCTGTTTAGCTCGTTTTATAGAGTCCTTATTATATTTTCTAGCTTTTTCTTCTAAGCAAGTCATAAGCATTGCTTCTATAAAAAGAGCTGTGGTTTTGCTTATACCATTTGTTGCAAATGGATCAACATCTAAAACTCTAACCTCTATATATTGAACTCCTCTATTAGATAAAGCACAAGCTGGTCTTTCACATCTCTTGGCTACTTGCTTTGGTCTAATCGCACTATAATATTCATTTTCTATCTGTAGAATACTTTCATTTAGCTGGATTCTTTCCCCATTAGAATTATATAAGCCTATATTTTTATATTGATCAAATACTTCATCTGTAGCTTGTATCAGATCACTTACATAAGAATTAACATCATTGTACGATATCGCTAGATCTTTTTGTGCCGGACTTGTATAACCAAGGTCACTCATTCTAAGACTGGTAGAGTATTTGCCAACATAAAACTCATCATCTAGATCTACCAAATAATTAGGCTTATTTTTAACTGATGTTTTAGCACATATTGGACTAGACCCAAATAAGTAAGGTAACAACCACATAAACTCAAAATAATTATTTATAACACCAAAATAAATATCTGAGGAAGTAATATTACTTTCACTCGCTTTCGCATTTATTAACTCTTTATCGAATGAAAAATTATAATGAATACCCGCAATAATCTGCATAACTTTACCATATCTAGCAGATAATCCTTTACGATAAATTTGCTTCATCTTTCCAGAATTAGACTTACCAAAGTCAGCTTCTTGAATATCTCCTTCATTAACTGATAATGGCATACTTGTATTTAGCGTTATTTCATCATCTTGCATATTTTGTAATGTAAATGCCCCCAGACACTCTAGCTCATAAAAGACATTATCAACACTAGAGTGAGGAGAGGTAATTAGCTCAAGCAAATTCTCAGAAAAATCAACCGTTATACTTTCATTAGTAAGTTTATGCCCAAGATTTTGTGGATGAGGGGAAAGAGCCAATTCACCACTTAGCTTAATACGCAAAGTCTCTCTTTCTATACCTCGAAGATTATTTATTTTTTTGAAGTCGTACATATTAACCCTAAATAACTATCTCTCTAATAGTATAAACTAATAAGAAATCAATTTTTATAAATCTGTTACTTTTAATAATTTTAGTGTTCCTAAAACAATAATTACACTTATATATGTCAAAAATCCAGAAGATATTATTAAACATATATTTTTGAGCCTACCAAACATTGATAATGCAATCCAGTAGCTATCATTTAAATTAAACAGATTTAATACAAAAACCATAAACAATGATGCCACAAATACTCTAAATAGAACATTAAAGGGCAAATATGTTGTTACAAATATTTTTGTATTAAAATCAGATAAAACTAAAAGTTGAATAAATAAATTAATTAAAGCGACACTTGAGTTAACAAAAGCTAAATACATAAATGCATATTCATCATTCGCACAAAAATATACAACTAGAATATCTAGTATAATACTTAACATTAGGCAAAATAAACTTACATAAAACACTTCTGAAGTCTTATTTTGTGTATATAGTGCTGACACAACAACTCTAACTACCACAAAACAAAATAATGAAAGTAAATATCCCAACATTGCTAAATATGTAAAATCAACATCTCTAATATTAAAATGTCCATAATAAAACAATGTAATAACAATGGGCTTAGCTAATATAAATAACCCTATAATAGCAGGAATTGTTATTAATAAAATTAGCTTCATAACCCATGCTAAAATTTTGATGAACCTATCTTTATTACTTTTATAGCTTGCTAAATATGGAATCACTACAACTGCTATTGCCGTACCAAAAACACCATATAAAAATTGATTAACCCTATCTGCATAATATAGCCATGCTAAACTTCCAGATATCAAAAATGAAGCAAAAAAAGTCTCAATTAGTCCATTTATTTGCAATATTGCGGTACCAAAAAACGCTCCAGGAAATTTTTTTAAAAATATTCTTGATCGATTATCTTTTAATAAAAAAACATCTTTATTAATCTTTAGATTCCCAACAAGCTTATGTAATGCATAAAACCCCACTATTACTTGTATTATCCCAGCTATCAAAACACTATAAGCAACACTATAAATAGCTACATTGAAAGTCGGTGAAATAATCACTCCAACTATCATTATTATATTTAAGATTATTGGCAGAAGAGATGATATCAAATAGCGGCTATAACTATTTAGTATGGCTGCTATTAAACCCATAATACTATTA
Source organism: Francisella sp. 19S2-4 (assembly GCF_036281795.1). Classification (NCBI taxonomy): domain Bacteria; kingdom Pseudomonadati; phylum Pseudomonadota; class Gammaproteobacteria; order Thiotrichales; family Francisellaceae; genus Francisella; species Francisella sp. 19S2-4. Next base: position 6,587 of record NZ_JAWUZH010000063.1, on the reverse strand, counting down.
AAAAGTATATACGGTATCATAATAACAAACATATTTTCTACAAGTTTATAAGAGCTATTTTTATCTATAAATCCATAAGCATATATATCTGTCCAAAAACCACTAAATAAAATAGCTAACAATGTCACAATCAACATAAGCATTGCCAAGAAATATAATATAGTTACAATAAACTTCTTATCTCTAGAATTTATTGCTCCATTTAAATAAGGATTAACTATCTGCGTTAGAGCTCCAGATGAAGTAACTTTACGTATAAACTCAGGAAATCTAAAAGCTATAAGAAAAGCCTGCAATCCAGAACTACTTCCAAAAAAACTTGCAAGTAATAAATCTCTGACAAAACCTAAAATTTTTGAAAAAAGTAAAAAGAAAGAAACTATTAAACTATTAGAGAAAAACTTCTTCATCTTATTATAGATATATACCTATAATGAATTGTTTTCTGTTGGCTTTATTTTCCAATTTTCTGCAAAAACTTTTGTTTTTGCTTTTGCCTGATCTAGTTCTTCTTGAGATAATTGTATTTTTGCCAACTCACTCTCTGCTGCTTTCAAGCCACTATTAGAAAGATTAGGACGGCAATAGGCATTATACTTATTCCAAAAATCAAGAGCTGGACTTTTAAATAAAAATACTGCCTCAGATAAGTAAGCATATTTATCTACATTATTATCTGATAACTGTGCTGCTATAACAAAAGCTGGAGCATATGGTTGCTCGATGGCTTCGCCAGCATATTTCTTAGCAGATTTCTTATCACCTTTAGCGATGTATGCATTTGCTAAACCGACCTCAACTGGAGATATATGATCTATAGCATAAGCTTTTTTATACCATTTAAGAGCCTCATTTACATCTTTAGGTAAATCACCTTCACCTATAAAAAAAGCATCTCCAATAAAAGCCTTACCTTGAGATATACAATAAGGATATCTTTCAATGAAGCTTTGTTCATTATTTATCAAAAATGCACTACGTGCCTCTACACTTCCATTTGCTATTGCAAGTTTGTACCATTTATATGCTTTTGCAAAGTTTGGTGCTGGGATACTACCTGCTCTTACATAAAAGTTTCCTAACTGATTTTGAGCAATTGCATAACCTTGTTTAGCAGCTTCAATTATATACTCAAGGCCCTTCTGCTGGTCAACTTTAATATCATTAGAGCCAAAATAATATAGTTCACCGACTAGATATAGTAAATAAGCATATGATTTTTTATCATGTGCAGGTACACCATTTTTCTTATAGAAATCAATAGCCCATAATGCATCATTTAAAGCATCTTGATCATTTTCATCAAGCTGGATATATGCTTCTGCTAATAATCCTGTCGCTCTTGCATCAGTTTTAGTATACGGTTTACAAGATTCTAAAACTTTTCCATAGTCTCCATCAATTCCACTTTTATAGCATTGCTCTAAAGTCGCATATGATGAGCTAAAAAATAGTATCGATAAAAAAGCAACTATTAACCTGGCCTTCATTTTTTCTCCCGCAATTTCAAATAGGTTTTCTATAAATATTATGAATAATATAATATCAACATATTACATTTTTAACACAGTTTTTACGCTGATTATCTAGCAAAATTCTATTAACCTACCATTAGATATATATTTTATGAAAATTTTAGATACTTTTTCTGGTAAAAAACCTTTTGCTTTTTCCGGCCACTCAACAAAGCATATACTATTTTTATTAAAATAATCTCGAACCCCTATCCACTCTAGTTCTTCGGGATCTGCTAACCTATACAAATCAAAATGATAAATATTAAAATCTGTAAACTGATATTCTTCAACCAAAGTATAGGTTGGACTTTTAACATTTCCTTTATAACCCAGTGATTTAAGAATGCCTTTAACAAAAGTTGTCTTACCAGCACCAAGATCTCCATATAAGAATATGACTATCCCGGGAGTTAAAGTTTTAGCATAGTCCTTAGCAAACTCAAACATTTGCTCTTCATTATTAACTGTTATGCTTTTCATATTCTTTTATAAATTCCCCAGCTAAAACAAATGATCCAAAAACCACTGTAACAGTATCTTTCTTTGATAAATAAACACTACTTAAGTCCTTATTATAATCAACTCTTAGTATATGCTGTTGTCTAAATTCTTGCTTAATTTTCTCTATATCTAAAGCTCTTGAATCTAAGTGTTTAAGATCGATAACTTCCCACTTATAAACATATTTTTTAGCAATAGATAAAATTTCAGATATATCCTTACTTGCTAAAATACCAAATATAGCTTCATACTTTACCTTTTGAAAACTAAACCTACTCTCTAGTAGTTTAAAAAGGTGACTAACAGAAGCAGGATTGTGAGCAACATCAACAATGACATAGCTGTTTTTATACTTGTCATTTTTAAGTTGCATAAATCTTGCATTTGCCCTTATGTGATCTAATCTTGGAATATAGCTAATCTGCATCTTATTAAAAAGATACTCAGCTATGCCCATAGCAATATTATAACTATGTACAAAACATTCTTTATAACTATATTCATACTCATCCTCATAAATAATAGCCCCTGCTGATTTAGCATAATTATAGACACTTTCTGGCATTTTAGATCCCAGAAATAAGGGAATATTTTTTCTTGATATTGCAACTTTTTCAAGACCGATCTTTTCTAAAGTATCCCCTAAAATCTCACAATGATCAAAATCAATATTTGTTATGGCTGTTATATCTGGATCCATTATATTAGCCGCATCAAGACGCCCACCAATACCAACTTCTAAAATTAAATAATCTATATCTATTCTCTGAGAATACATACATGTACATAAAAATGCTATTTGATAGTAAGACAACTTATAGTCAAATGTTAACTCTTCTAAACGCTCAAGTAATTCCAACAAAATACTGTCACATATAGGTTCTTTATTTAAAGAAATTCTTTCATTAAATTTAAATACATGAGGAGATATATTACTTAAAACTATTTTATTGTTTGTCGTTAGCAACTCTTCTAGCATAGCTACTGTAGTACCTTTGCCATTAGTTCCAGCAATAGTAATAATTTCAAATTTTTTCTTAAAATTGAATCTATCAAGGATAAATAATAGATCTTGAGAGTTACAGACCTGAGCATCACTATTAGCCATAATTTTAGCTATTTTTACTTCGACACTCATTTTCTTTGATAAATTATGCTTGTTGTTCTTTTTTGTGTTCTAAAGCTTGAGAATGGTTTATTTTTGTAAGATTTGGCATTAACTTATCTATTAAGTTAGAAACTTCGCTTCTTAAGTTTCTACGATCTACAATCATATCAACCATACCTTTTTCTACCAAAAACTCACTTCTTTGGAATCCTTCAGGTAACTTCTCTCTGACAGTTTGCTCAATAACTCTAGGTCCTGCAAAACCTATTAATGCTTTTGGTTCAGCAAGATGAACATCTCCCAACATTGCTAAAGATGCTGAAACACCTCCAGTAGTAGGGTCTGTCAAAACTACTAAATATGGTAGCTTAGCTTCTGCTAACTTTTGTAATGCTGCACTTGTTTTTGACATCTGCATAAGTGAAAATAAAGACTCTTGCATTCTAGCCCCACCACTTGCTGTAAAGCAAATAAATGGTACCTTTTTCTCCATAGCAAGCTTAACACCTCTAACAAATTTCTCACCAACCACTGAACCCATAGACCCACCAAGGAACATAAAGTTAAATGCTGCTGCAACCACAGGGAATCCTTTTACAGTTCCATCCATAACAACTAAAGCATCTTGCTCTTCTGTTTTCTTCTGAGCTTGAGAAAGTCTATCTTTATAAGTTTTTGTATCTTTAAACTTAAGCATATCAACTGGAGCTATATTAGCAAAATGCTCAGTTGCACTATCTCTATCAAAGAAAATATTTAGTCTATGTCTTGCTGATATTCTATAGTGGTAATTACAATGTGGACAAACTGACTTATTATTATGTAACTCTTCTGAATATAGTGTTACTCCACAGCTTGGACACTGACTCCATATACCAGATGGCATGTCTTTTTTCTGCGCATTTGTACCTAAACTTCTGCTTATTACTCTTGTTAACCAACTCATTCTCTTATCTCCTCCAAAAAATTAAGACTAGATGCGATTTTTTAGCCAAAAATTTCAATATCACTAAAGAAATACTTAACTTCCTGAGCAGCTGTATCTTCTGCATCAGAACCATGAACAGCATTAGCATCAATACTATCTGCAAAATCAGCTCTAATTGTACCAGCGTTAGCTTCTTTAGGGTTAGTAGCTCCCATTAGCTCACGATTTTTAGCTATTGCATTTTCACCTTCTAAAACTTGAATCATTACTGGACCTGAAATCATAAACTCTACTAATGCACTAAAGAAAGGTCTATCTTTATGTACAGCATAGAAACCTTCAGCTTCTGCTCTAGATAGTTGCTTCATTTTAGATGCTATTATTTTTAAGCCTGCTTTTTCAAAACGGCTATAGATTTCTCCTATTACATTTTTTGCAACAGCATCTGGTTTAATTATAGATAAAGTTCTTTGTTTACTCATTTAGTAATTCTCCAATAGTATATTAAATCAAATTATAGCATTTTTATTCATGAAATATCAAAACTCACTATCAATTATTAGAATTTTCGATAGCTGCTTGTATATATGACTCAAATAATTTATGGCCATATCTAGGTGTTGATGTAAACTCTGGATGCGCTTGACATGCTATAAACCATTTATGCTCAGGTATTTCTATAAGCTCCATCAAGTTATCATCTTCTGATCTACCGGAAAAAATCAGTCCTGCCTGCTCAAGCTTCTCAACATAATTATTATTTACTTCATATCTATGGCGATGTCTTTCAATGACTGCATCAGCATCATATATCTCTCTAGCATGAGAACCTTTTTTTAGAACACACTTATAACCACCTAAACGCATTGTACCACCTAAGTCTGAGTCATGAGTTCTTTGATGAATAGTTCCATCTTCAGCTTGCCACTCTGTTATTAAGCCTATCACTGGATTAGTTGTAGCAGGATCTAGCTCACTTGAATGAGCATCTTTTAATCCTAAGATATTTCTAGCATACTCGACAACTGCTAATTGCATACCCAAACAAATCCCTAAGAAAGGAATATTATTTTCTCTAGCGTATTTTATTGATATTATCTTACCTTCAGCGCCTCTGCTACCAAATCCTCCCGGCACCAAAATAGCATCAACATTTTCAAAATATGAAGATACATTTTCATCTGTAATATTCTCTGAATCAACGAATTTGATTTTTACTTTAACACCTTTTTTATAGCCGGCATTATATAGTGCTTCATTTAAAGACTTATAGGCTTCAGTCAAAGATACATATTTACCAACCATAGCAATAGTCACTTGACCTTTAACATTTCTAATAGTTTCAACAACTTCTTGCCACTCAGACAAGTCAGCCTCATTAGTATTTAAATTTAAAAGCTCAACTAATTTAGCATCAAATCCTTGTTGATTATATTTAAGAGGTACTTCATAAATAGTTTCAACATCTTCAGCCGTAAATATACAATCTTGATCAACATTTGTAAAAAGAGCTATCTTACGCTTTTCACTTTCATCAAACTTCTGCTCACACCTACAAACCAAGACATCTGCTTGTATACCAATACCTCTTAGCTCTTTAACAGAGTGCTGCGTTGGTTTTGTTTTTAACTCACCTGCTACTCGTATATATGGTAAAAGTGTCAAATGGACGAACAAAGTCCTATTCCTACCAAGCTCAATTCTTAGCTGCCTAATAGCTTCTAAAAAAGGTTGGGACTCGATATCACCTACTGTTCCACCTATCTCAACAATAGCAACATCTACATCGTCTGCTATACCCATACATATACGTCTTTTTATCTCATCTGTAATATGTGGAATAACTTGAATTGTTGCACCAAGATAATCTCCTTTGCGCTCTCTTTTTAGAACGCTCTGATAAACTTTACCAGTTGTAAAGTTATTTGCCTGAGTCATCTTATTACGAATAAAGCGCTCATAATGGCCAAGATCTAGATCTGTCTCAGCACCATCTTCTGTAACAAAAACTTCGCCATGCTGAAGCGGGCTCATTGTACCTGGATCTACATTAATATAAGGATCAAGCTTCATCATGGTTACATTTAAACCACGACTTTCCAAAAGGGTTGCTAAAGATGCTGCTGTAACGCCTTTACCAAGTGAAGATACAACTCCACCAGTCACAAAAATAATCTTAGTATTTGAATTCATTAGAACACATGAAAATATAAAAAATCATGGAACATAATAATAACATTTTTCCTAAAGTGTTGCTATTTGAAAATGGCTTTATTGCTATATTTAATTTTTAAAAGAGATTATATAAGTATAGATTAACACTGATATTTTGAATAACTAATTAAATGTAACCAGATAAGGTTAATGATTAATTAAACCAAATGTTAGCTAAGAATTTTATAAAAAGTAGAAATTTGATAAGAATATTTTAGAAAAATTATTTTATCACTTTTTTAATTTTACATGAAAGATTATTTAAATCCCCTGTTACCTTGTAAACTACAGTCTTTGCATCTCCACCAGGTAAAGGACA
>NZ_JAWUZH010000062.1:0-9596 GCF_036281795.1 Francisella sp. 19S2-4 | reverse complement strand
AAAATTAAAATACTAATATCTGTAACATCTGTATTTTACAAAATATATCTAACAATTTGGGATATTAATTCAACAGTTTTTAGGAGGGTCTGGTAATGACACTCTTTTTGGAGGTGAGGGGACAGATACTTATGTATTTAATAAGGGTGATGGTGTTGATACTATAGTAGAGGTATCGGCTGAAAAAGATAAAAAAGCTCGTGACGTAATTAGTTTTGGGGATGAATTAAGCAAAGAAGATATAAGCTTTATGCGTAAAGGTGAAGATATCCATGTTACATTTAAAAATTCAAAAGAAGATCAATTAATTATTAAAGATTTCCAAAATAGTACAATAAAATTATTTGAATTTTCAGATGGAACTAAATTAAATAAGCCAGATATTGAAATAGGTGGGGATGACTCTGATACATTAGTTGCTAATAGAAATAATAATATTCTTATTGGAGGGCGAGGAGATGATATCCTCAAAGCTAGAGCTGGGGATGATACTCTTATTGGGGGGTTAGGTAATGATATTATTAATGGCCAGTCTGGAAATAATACCATTGTTTATAATTTAGGTGATGGTTTAGATATTATTAAAGCAGATAAGATATCAGATACAAATCATACAGATAAAATATTATTCGGTGAAGGTATATCAAATGAAAAATTAAATTATATACGTAAAGGAAAAGATTTATTTATTCAAGTAGATGGAAACCCGACGCAAGGATTATTAGTGAAAAAGTTTTATAAATCTAATAAATATGAAACAAAGGTACAAAGCTTAAGTTTTACAAATGGAGAAATTATTGATTTGTCAACTGTCCAACCAATAACATTTGGGACCGATAGTAATGATGTGATTTGTGCTAAAAAAGGATACACAAATCATATTGATGCTAAAGATGGTAATGATAAGTTAAAAGGGTCTGATAAAGGCGATATTCTTATTGGTGGTCAAGGTGATGATATCTTAGCTGGAGGGGCAGGTTCAGATACTTATGAGTATTCTACTGGTGATGGTAATGATACTATCAATCTAGCAGGAGGTGGTTCTACAGATACATTGAAACTAAATGATATTTCAAAAGATGATATATTATTCTCACGAGCTGATAATGATTTACAGATTAACTTTAGAGATCAACTATCATCAATAATTGTAGATGATTATTTTGAGTCACAATATAATGATGCTCTAATAATAGATGCAAATGATGAGTTTCAGATGCAATTAGCAGCAAATGCAAATAAAATGGCTGAGATATTAGCAGCTAATGTGTCAGATGATGATATAGATGGAGGTAGTGTAGGAGGTAGCAATCAGGTCACTACACAAGTGGATGCTTCACAACTAGCTGATCTATGGGTTCCTAAGAATAATGATAGTGTTTAGGAAAACATACTATATTAAAAGCCGTAGATTTACGATTCTAGACTTGTTTCAAGATTTCAATTAAATAAATACTTACAGTGAATTGCTCAAATAAATTCAGCATGACATTTATATGCATAGTTAGTTATAATCATAAATATATTAACTTGAATGTTTGAGTGTGGTTTGCAAAGTAAGAAACGTTGTTTTGGTGATAAGGAAGGTCAAGAAATCTATGCTGAGTATCATGATAATGAATGGGGTATCCCAAAATATGATGATAGAGAGCTTTTTGAGCTTCTTATACTTGAAGGGGCTCAAGCAGGTTTAAGTTGGGAAACTATCTTAAAAAAACGTCAAGGCTATCGAGATGCTTTCTATAATTTTGACCCTATAAAAGTTGCTAGTATGTCAGATATGGAGCTTGAATCTTTACGATCAAATCCAGAAATTATTCGTAATAAATTAAAGATTTATTCTGCTAGAAAAAATGCTCAAATATTTCTTAAAATCCAAAAAGAGTTTAAGAGTTTTTGTAACTATCTATGGGGATTTGTAAATCATAAACCTATTAAAAATAGTTGGCAAAGCTATAAAGATGTTCCCGTATCTACAGATATTAGTGAGAAAATTTCAAAAGATTTAAAAAAGCGAGGAATGAGTTTTGTTGGACCAACAATTATTTATGCTTATATGCAAGCAACTGGGTTAGTGAATGATCATTTGGCAGATTGTTGGTGTTATAAAGAGAAGAGATTTATGATTGAGTTGGTAAATAAATTATTAGCGTGGAATAGGAAATACTTAATATACAATAGTGATCTTAGTATTGATAAGATATCTCAAGTTTTTGCTGATAAATTTGATGTTTTTGCGAATGGTCGGAGTTATCTTAATGTTGATCATCAAACATATTTAGATTTTTTACAAGGCTTTAGAGCAACAATAAAAGATATTGATTATTTTGTTAAAGATAAAATTGTTGATAGTAAATCAGTTGTACTGCCAATGCTAGCAAAAGTGACTCGAATTGATGGTTCTATAGATACTTTTGAGGCAATATTATGGTTAAAGTATGATGATAAAAATAAAATAGTTTTATGGCATGAGGTCTATGTTAAAACCAATTAAAATATTAAACTAGTAGTTACAGTCTGATGATTTTAGCAATATTATTTGCTGTTTGTTCTATATTTTTAGCAGCGTTAGCAAGGATAGTCTCTAAATCTGTATAGTGAGTTATACATGAAAATATGGCATCTATTGCAGAGTTGCCAATGTCAGATTCTTTGAGCTCATAACTACCCACTATCGCAATTACTTTTTGGACATTATAACTTTTAGCTTTCCGAGCAACGGTAATAGGAATCTTACCACATAAGCTTTGTTTATCCATTTTACCTTCACCAACTATTACTATATCAGCAGCATTAAGATGGTTATCAAAGTTGATAGTTTCTAAAATTAATTCTGCACCAGAAACTAATTCAGCATCAAGAAAAGTAGCTAAAGCAAACCCTGTTCCGCCAGCAGCTCCAACACCAGCAAGATTTTCTGAATCTTTATTTAGAGTCTTTTTACAAAGCTTGGCAAAAACTTTTATTGCTTTATCTATTTCATCGAGTTGGTCGTCTATTAGACCTTTCTGTTTACCAAAAGTATAGGTTGCACCACTTTTACCACATAGTACATTGTTAACATCACAAGCAATTTTAAAACTAGACTCTTTGATTCTATTATCAAAGTTGTCTAGATTGATAGTTTTAATTTCAGATATATTCTTTGGATAACAGCGAGTGATAACTTCATTTTTATCATTTAAAAATCTAACTCCTAATGCTTGTAATAAACCTATGCCAGCATCATTAGTACCGCTGCCTCCAAGAGTTAAAATAAACTTTCTAATACCTCTATTTAATGCATCTATAATAAGCTCTCCAAAACCATAAGTATTTGCTATAAGAGGGGTTCTTTGATTTTTAGGATATAGATTTAGACCACAGCATTGGGCTAGCTCTATAATAGCAGTATCATCATTGACTAAATATTTAGCTACAATTTCATTACCTAAGTGAGATTTAACTTTTACACTAATATTTTGTGCTGTAGTAAGGTTATTTTCTATTACCTCAAGTGATCCTTCACCTCCATCTGCAACAGGTACTTTAATATACTCTGCATAGGGGAGGGTTTTTTTAAATCCATTTTCTATTGCATTACATACTTCAATAGCTGATAGTGATTCTTTAAAAGAGTCCGGAGCAATTACAATTTTCATAAGGATTTAGGTTTAAGAAGTTTTAGGTATATTGTATTTTATTTTGCCAAATATTTCATATATATTAAATTTACTACTTAAAATTAATTTTTAGTTATGGACGATAGTATTTATAAAAAAATTAGTTGGCGAATTATGCCTTTCCTTTTAATTTGTTATACACTGGCATATCTTGATAGAGTAAATGTATCATTTGCTAAGATACAGATGATCTCAGGCTTGTCACTCTCTGAGACAGTCTATGGTTTTGGTGCTGGGATATTTTTTATTGGTTATTTCATATTTGAAGTCCCTAGTAATTACCTTTTAGTTAAAATAGGTCCAAGCCGATGGTTAGGCTTTTTGATGGTAGTTTGGGGGATACTATCAGCTTGTACTATGTTTATTAACTCAGCTAATGAGTATTATGTTCTAAGATTTACATTAGGTTTAGCAGAAGCAGGGTTTTTCCCTGGAGTTATTTATTATTTATCAGAATGGTATCCTTCATATAAGAGAGCTAAAGTAACAGCTATATTCTTTAGTGCGACTGCTATCTCAGGTATATTGGGAGGTCCAATTTCAGGTTTTATAATGGACGTTTTTAATCAGTATCACTATGATGGTTGGAGAATGCTATTTTTAATTGAGGGAATTCCAACAATTATTCTTGGCTTTATGGCTCCAAGGATTTTAAGTTCAGTTGATAAAGCAAAATGGTTAAATCAGCAGGAAAGAGATTATCTGCATCAGCAATTAAAACAAGATAGCTCAACACATATCCAATATAAAAAGTCAGCTATCTTTTTAGATATTAGAGTTTGGTGGTTATCACTAATTTATTTCTGTGGAATTACAGGTTTGTATGCTATTAGTTTCTATTTGCCAACGTTAATTGAGGATTCTGGAGTAACAAATATCTTTATGATTGGTTTAATATCTGCAATACCATATATATTTGCTGTAATTGTGATGATAGCTGTTGGTGCAAGTTCTGATTACTTCAAAGAAAGAAAGTATCATTTGATTGGAGTAAGTGCAATGGCAGCTATAGGTTTTGTCGGAATTGGTCTATTCGGTGGTAATACTTATATATCGTTAGTATTTATGTCTTTAGCAACAGCTGGAATATTAACTTTAATTCCACTATTTTGGAGTTTACCAGCAGCAATATTAAGTGGTATGGCAGCAGCAATTGCGATAGCTATTATAAATTCTGTGGGCAATTTGTCCGGCTTTGTGACTCCATATCTAGTAGGCTATATCATTGATTCTACAGCTTCTATATCTTTGGCTTTATATATGGTGGCAGCAGTTGTTTTAATAGGAGCTATCTTAATTTATATATTTTTAACTAAAACATCAAAAAGTTAAATCTGTGTTTGTCATTATATTATTTTTTGTTATAATACAGTGTCTAGTTTTTATCTAGACAGATTTGAATAATAACAAAAAGTCAGAAGTCTATAAAGATATAGATAGTTCTGAGAATTTAAAATCTAATAAATGGAGTAATAAATGTACGCGATAATTAAAAATGGCGGTAAGCAATACAAGGTAAAAGAAGGCGAAGTAGTTAAGCTAGAGAAATTTGATCTTGGTATTGGTGAGAAAGTTGAATTTGATACAGTTTTAATGGGACAAACTGCAGAGGGAGAAGTTAAAGTAGGCGCTCCTGTTGTAGAAGGTGCTAAAGTTGTTGGTGAAGTTGTAGAACAAGGACGTCATAAGAAAGTTAAAATTATGAAGTTCCGTCGTCGTAAGCACAGCATGAAGCAGCAAGGTCACCGTCAGTATTTTACAGCGGTAAAAGTTTCATCTATTAGTTTATAATTTTATTAAGAATATTTAAGGAGTATACAAATGGCTCATAAGAAAGCTGGTGGTAGTACTAGAAACGGAAGAGATTCAAATCCTAAGTATTTAGGTGTTAAAAGATATGGTGGTGAGTTCGTAAAAGCAGGTACTATTATCCTGCGTCAAAGAGGTACTAAAACTCATCCAGGTGTAAATGTTGGTTGTGGTAAAGATCATACTTTATTTGCGCTTAAAGATGGACATGTTAAATTCCATACTGGTGGTGCTTTAAATCGTAAACTTGTTTCAGTTGACGAATAATTAAATATTAATTTTAATCTTTATTTTATATCTATATTTTCTATATAATAATTTCAATAAAAAATATTATTAATACTATTTGCTAATATATGCTATAAAAAGTATTATAGATTTTAGTTTTTAGATATAATGTGTATCTTTATATTATATATATTTTATGAGCTTCTATTTACCTTTATTTTTATTCTGTATTTCAGCTATAGTTACACCTGGACCAAATAATTTGATGTTATTGATATCTTCAATAAAGTTTGGTGTTAGAAGAACATTACCTCATTATGTTGGTATATGTTTAGGGTTTCCTCTTATGGTTCTAATTGTTGGGCTTGGTTTAGAGACTATCTTTGTAAGTTATCCAAAATTACACCTAATAATAAAAGTTGTTGGTGCTATATATATGATTTGGTTAGCTATAAAAATAATACTATCATCAAGTTATCATAGTGATGCTAAAAATAGCAAACCATTAGGTTTTAAACAAGCAATATTATTTCAATGGGTAAACCCTAAAGCTTGGGTGATGGCAATCGGGGTTATCTCTACTTATACTATTATCAATGCGAATATGGCCTTGTTTATTCAAGTGATTATAATATCAATAGTTGTGATGGTTGTTTCATTTTGTTGTACAGCGCTTTGGTTGTTTGGAGGTAACTTTGTAAAAGTAATCTTAAGCGATAAAAGGCATTTGAAAATATTTAATTTAGTATTAGGGTTATTGCTTATATTATCTATTGTAATGATGATTTTTGAATAGTTTTATTTTACTTTCTTTTGAAACTTCATAGAAATAAACATACCTGCTAAAACACCAATTACAATTATGCCAATCATAATCGTTGCTAAAGCGTTTATTTCTGGAGTTGGTCCATTTTTAACAGTAGAGTAGATATACATAGGTAGTGTAGGGTTATCGCTTCCAGCAACAAACTCCGTAACAACAAGATCATCAATAGATAATGTAAACGTTAATAGCATTGATGTGATAATCGCTGGCAATAGCTGAGGCAGAGTAATAGCAAAGAATGTTTTTATAGGTCCTGCACCTAAGTCTAAAGCAGCTTCTTCTAAAGAAATATCAACACTAGCTATTCTGGATTGCATTACTATTGTTACATAAGCTGTACACATTGTTACATGTGCAATAACAACAGTAGTCGTTCCACGTTCATGAGGCCAGCCAATTAGATGCTGCAGTGTTGAAAACATCAGTAGTAAAGCAACACCTAGAATAATATCAGGAAGAACTAACGGAGTTGCAACAAGACCATATAGAAAAGTTCTAGATCTAAAGAATCTAAACCTAGTCATAGCATATGCAACTATTGTTCCTAGTATAGTTGATATAATAGATGTTATAATCGCAATTTTTAAGCTAGTAAATGTTGCATTAATAATATCTTCATCATGAATAACTTCATGGTACCAATCAAAAGTAAAACCACCCCATAAATTAATTATTTGCGAATTACTAAATGAGAAAATAATTAAGATTACAAGAGGTATATATAGAAATATTAAACCTAAAATAAGCATAATATTACTAAATGTAAATTTTTTCATTGCTTATTTCTCCCTATACAAAAGTTCTTTTTGTTTGGATTCGTTGCATCCATAAGATAGGTAGTACTAGAACAACTATCAGCACTACAGATATTGCTGCAGCCATTCCCCAATTATTAGATGTAAAGAATTCTTCCCAAATAACATTACCTATCATTAGCGAGTTCATACCTCCCATAATTTGAGGTACAACTACTTCACCAATCGCAGGAATAAAGATTAATAAACTCCCGGCAATTAGTCCTGGCATAGATAGAGGCACAGTTATTTTAAAAAATGAGTTAATTGGCTTAGATCCCAAATCCTCAGCTGCATCATAGAGGATTGGATCTATTTTTATTAAGGTGCTGTATAATGGTAATACTAAAAATGGTAAGTAACAGTAAACCATACCTAAATACATTGAAAAATCATTATAAAGCAAGGCCATGCTAGGTAAACCTAAGCTCATTAGAAATTCATTTAAAGTATGATTGCCAAGTAATGTTACCCATGCATAAGTTCTAAGTAAGAAAGAAGTCCAGTATGGTATAACTATTAGTATTAAGAAAAAAAGCTGGGTATTTTTTTTTGCCCTTGATAAAGCTAGCGCCATAGGGTAGCCAATCAAAATACATAAAGCTGTCGTTATAAAAGCAACTTTAAGAGACTTAAGCAAAGATATAAAAACTAGATTATAATGGGCTAGCTCAATATAGTTACTTAAATATAGAGTGAAATGAAGAGTTGCTTGTTTGTAAGCTAATATTGGTGTTACAGGAGGAGTTCCATCTGCAGGTAAAGTAAAACTTATACCAACTACAAATAAAAAAGGAACAAGTAAAAATACCACAAACCATACAAAAGGTATTAGATAGACGATCGTATGTCTAAAGCTTTTTTCTAAGTTTTGCATTATGAATACAGTACCATTATATTTTCTGATTCCCAAGTAAGATATACTTCATCATCCCATGAAGGATGATCAGCATTTCTCTCGATATTAAAATCAGTTGATTTTATTATATAGCCATTTGTTGTCCTTACATGATAAGTAGATAATCCGCCCATATATGCAATATCTTCAACAACACCTTTAATACAGTTTACAGGAGCTTGAGGGTTATAATCATCAGGTTTTTCTTTACTTATAGCTATTTTTTCTGGTCGTAAGCCAATCCAAATTTCTTGATCTTCTATAGCTTCAATATTTCTTTGTAGTACAAAAGATGTTCCAGCCTGTTCAGAAGTTATTACACTTTGAGTTCTATCTACTTCTTCAACGCGACCTTCAAAAATTGTACTTTTACCAATAAAGTTAGCGACAAATTTACTTTTTGGAAACTCATATATTTCAGAAGGAGTACTTACTTGTTCTAACCATCCTTCAGACATTATGCCTATTCTAGTAGACATTGTCATAGCTTCTTCTTGATCGTGAGTTACCATAATAAAGGTACTTCCAGTTTGCTCTTGAATATCAACAAGTTCAAACTGCATCTGATCACGCAGGTTTTTATCTAAAGCTGATAATGGTTCATCAAGTAATATAAGTTTCGGTCTTTTAGCTAAACATCTTGCTAGAGCAACACGTTGTCGTTGACCACCAGATAATTGATGAGGCTTTCTTTTAGATAGATGATCCATTTTTATAATTTTAAGGGCTCTATCTGTAGCTTTCTCGATATCTTCTTTACTTAGAGATTTTTCCTGTTTAAGCCCAAACATGATATTTTGTTTAATATTCATATGGGGGAATAGCGCATATGATTGGAACATCATATTCACAGGTCTTTTATATGGTGGAGTATTTGACATATCTACACCATCAATAATGATTTTACCATCAGTTGGTTTTTCAAACCCTGCTAGCATTCTTAGAAGAGTACTTTTACCGCTACCTGAACCGCCAAGTAGCGAAAAAAACTCCTTTGGGTAGACTTCCAGGTTGACTGAGTCAACTGCTAAATGCCCATCATCAAATTGCTTGGATAGGTTTTTTATAGAAACCAAAGGTTTTTTTGAAGATTTTTGCATCTTTAGGTTCTATAGTTTAATAAGGATGCTTAATGATAAGCAATTTTTTAATAGAAAAAAAGTAAATTCTGCGAGTTAATTATTTTTCTAATATAACTCAACAAAAAATAGCAGTTTTATATGTTTGATATAGGCATTCTTATTTTATGAGTAATAAGCCACTACAGGAGGTAATACCTAAAAAAATGTGCAGATAAATATAATTAAAGACTGTTGAATTAATATCCCAAATTGTTAGATATATTTTGTAAAATACAGATGTTACAGATATTAGTATTT
>NZ_JAWUZH010000061.1:0-9888 GCF_036281795.1 Francisella sp. 19S2-4 | reverse complement strand
AATACTAATATCTGTAACATCTGTATTTTACAAAATATATCTAACAATTTGGGATATTAATTCAACAGTCTTTCTAATAGTAGTATTAGTATAAATGCAATAAAGACAGATCTAACAATTGAAACTCTTTTTTTAACAAACCATAAAATAACCACTATCAATAGCATAATTACAGCTCGTTGAGTAGGTAAACTAAACCCAGCAAGCAAACTATAACTAAAAGCAACAAGAATTGAAAAAATAGCTCCAATATATTGTGCTGGTAACTTACGACATAGTTTAGGAGAAAGAGACCATACTCCCCTAAAAACCAAGAACGCAATGAATGCTAATAAACCTATATGTAAGCCAGAAATCACCATTAGATGAGAGGTTCCTGAATTTATTAATAGATTTTGTTCTGACTCGGTAAAATCCTTATCCCCTATTAACAACGCTAGTACGAAAGATTTTAAATCATTTCCTTTTAGCTGACTCTGCAAGTGATTATAAATATAGTATCTAAACCTTTCTGGCAAATATAAAACTGCTGTGCCTGTATATACAATTTCAGAATCTTTATTAACTGATCCTATAGCAACAATATCTTTATGCTCTAAGTATTGTGAATAATTAAAAGCATTAACATTATCATATTCATGCGGCTTATAAACTTTAGCTACTAAACTAAGCTTATTTGCTGGTACTAAATAATGTCTATAGCCCTTATCTGCTTTAAGTAAAATATCTCCATATTTAAAAGTGTGAAAAATGAATTCTAATTTATTATTGTCTTGTTTGGGAATACTGCTCACTATGCCTGATAGTGACATCTCTTGATTATATTTGAAGCTCTCAATACTATGATATGAATAGCAAGTAGAAGTAATTATGAATAAAAATAGAGCTAATAACCATTGCCTAACTGGCATCACTAAATAAAAAATAATACTTTACCTATATTGATGATATCATCTTGAACTTTCTAAGAAAAAAATATTAGCTTATCTTTTATAAAAACTATTGTAATTTATTTAAAAAGGTAGATAATACGTTCGCTTTAGTTCCAACAAGAGGTTATATGAAGCCTTTAAAAATACTTATTGATAATAAGAATGTGTGGTCGCCCTACTATCCTTATTCAAATCTAGAAACAACTCATCAATATCTACAAGATATTAGTATAAAACCAAACTATATTATAAATTTATCTGAACAGATGAGTTATTTAGAAGAAGGATATTATGCTTGTTTGTTAGCTCATTCAAATAAAGACACTATTTTACCAACGGTCGAAACTCTTAATAATATTAGTCATTTTGAGGAAACCCTATTATCTGACTTAGTTAGTAAAGATCTTAAGCTTGTTAACTCTCTTAAGTCTGAATATATAAGTATGAAAATATTCTTTGGGATATCTAATATAACAGGTATTGAAAAAATAGCTAAAAAGATATTTGAAGCTTTTCCTGCGCCAATACTAGAAGTAATATTAGAAAAGCAAAATGCTATTTGGAATATAAAGAAGATATCTATCGGTAAGCTGAGTCAATTAAATGATAATGAGCAGACAATATTCGCAAACGCGCTAAATAGCTTTAGTAGTAAAGTATGGCGCAAACGAAAAAATAAAAAAAATTATCATTATGATCTAGCAATATTGCACGATCCTAATGATACTCTCCCGCCAAGTGATAATAAAGCTCTTAAAAACTTCCAAAAAGCTGCTAATAATTTAGGTATATATACAGATTTGATAACAAAAGATGATTATATGAGTCTGCTTGAGTATGATGGACTTTTTATTAGAACAACAACCTCTACTAATCATTATAGTTATAGCTTTGCTAAAAAAGCCGAAGATAATAACTTAGTAGTAATCGATGATACAAAATCGATAACTTGCTGTACAAATAAAGTTTATCTACATAACTTGATGACTAAAAATAAGATTCCTACACCAGAAGGAAAACTTATCTTTAAAAATGATAAGTTTTCTCCACAAGATTTGATTAATGAACTTGGTCTACCTATAGTGCTAAAAATTCCTGATGGATCATTCTCGAAAGGTGTTAAAAAAGCTAGTTCTATTGAAGACTTAGAACAAATCTTAACAATTATGTTTGAGCAATCATCAATAATAATTGCCCAAAAATATTACTATACTAGCTTTGATTGGCGCATAGGGATACTAAATAATAAGCCAATTTATGCATGTAAATACTACATGGCAAAAGATCATTGGCAAATAACTAACCATAACAAGAAGTCTACACAGCATGGCAAGTCAGAAGCATTTGCTATTCATCAAGTTGATAAAGCTGTTATTAAGATAGCTCTTAAGGCAGCAAAGACTATAGGTAATGGATTATATGGTATAGATATTAAAGTAATTGATAATAAACCTATCATTATTGAAATTAATGATAATCCATCTATCGATTCTGATATTGAAGATGCCTATGTTGGTGATCAACTATACACTACTATAATGTTAGAATTTCTTAACAGAATGAACCATAAGAAGCTCCCATATGCAAATAACTAAAGCTAAGTTAGTAAACCTTGAAGAGCTTCTTAATTTAGAAAACTCTACTTTCCTATCTGACAAAATTTCTAGAAAGCAGTTTATTTACAATATAAAAAAACAAAAATATTTTTTTATTTCTCAAGAGGAAGACTCTTTAACCGGATATATATTATGTTTTGAGTATAAAAAGGTAATTAGAGTATATTCCCTTGCTGTTTGTAAAAACCATCAAGGCCATGGAATAGGTAGAAAACTTTTAGAGTATGTTTTAAATAATTCAATAAAAAACATATCTCTAGAAGTAAATATAAATAATTCTAGAGCCATCTCCTTATACAAAAGTATAGGGTTTAGAATTAGCAAACAAATTGATGATTTTTATGAAAATGGTGATGCCGCATATAAAATGTTACTCATCAGAGAAAATAGCTTTACAAATCAATAATGAAAAAGTTGAGCGATAATACTTTGTAAAAATATCTGGATACAAAATAGCACGATTAAAACAATTATTGGTGAGAAATCAAACCCTGATCTTGGCTTTATAATATTTCTAGCTTTTGATAGTAATGGCTCTGTAATTTGAAATATTACAATAAATATAGGATTTAGCCCACCTTGTATAAACCAACTAGCTATAGCTCTTATAACTATCAAATAAACATACATATTTATAATAGTAAAGACTATATCTACAAAAGGTTTTATAAATATAAATGTTAAGTTAAACCCTAAGCCATTTAATAAACCTAAAAGTAAATCTTGTATTACAAAAACTGTATAAACTGCTACAATACACGACCAATCTAAATTTAAAAAACCTGGCACAAGCTTTCTAAGTGGCAGAATAATTGCATTAGTAACACGCATAATCATTTGACAAACTGGATTATAAAAATCCGCCTTTACCCACTGTAAGAAAAATCTAAATAGCAATATAAAGGCATATAAGCCAAAAACTATACTAACTAAAAAATCAGCAACATTAATTAAACCATTTAACATTGTTAATACCTATTTATTCTTTATTATATATTCTATACCAGCAACCACTGCCTCAACTTGAGCTAAAATACACTCTTGTGGATTAGTTCTTGGACTATCAGGATATACCTCTGTTGTTGTTATATATTCAGCAGATGAAAGCGACATGCATAGTTTTTCCTTATCTGAATCGCAAGCCATAATACCATCTTTTATAGTATCATCTCCAAGAATGCTCATATCTGGATCTGTTGGTGCAATATGAGTAACCTTAGCAACCGCATCAATAATATATTTTTGAAACTCGTAATGAGGTCTATTACTATTTGCAACTAAATAAAAACCATCAGGAATACCCCATTTATCTATAGTTATTCCTTCTCGAGCTGCTAATGCTGGTCTAAATTCGCTATCATCAGTATCTGTAGTTTCATGAAGATCTATATGCATTACAAATTTTTGATTTAAAGAATATATATATTTCATTGCAGCAACAGATTCTTGGCATCCACTGTCTAAATAAAAAGACCTATTTGGATCGACGGCATTAGGATTCCAACGGTTAATTGTTTCATAACCCCAAGGACTTATACATGGCAATACAACTATATTAAAATCCTTAGTAAACTCTAAAGCTCTTGTTTGAGCAAAGCTAATTGCTCCTTGAACACCACTTGTCTCATACCCATGAACACCTCCTGTAACTAGTATAGATGGCTTAGAAGAGTCCCAATTTTTAGTTTTAAGAGCATACAACTTATATTTACCTACTGGATACTCAAGATGATGATATATCTCTATATCAAACTCTGTAGCCAAAGCTAATATTTTTTGCTCCGCTTCCTCATAATAAGATCTCTTTTTTACTTGTTCAGAAAGCCATTGTTGTTTTTCTTCTGAACCCCATTTTTTACCAGGTGTTCCAATATGATAATTTTCAGACATATCTAAAATTAGTTAATATAAATATTAGCTAACAATTATATATTTTTTTAAGCTAAAAGTCAGTGGATGAAATATTTTTAAATTTTGATAGCCTTGTGTGGCTGGGCTACCAGGATTCGAACCTGGGAATGACGGGATCAAAACCCGTTGCCTTACCGCTTGGCGATAGCCCAACAAAAAAACTAACCAGAAAAGTTAGTAGGCATAGTTTAATGTTTTAACCACCCATTTGTCAAGAGATTTATCAATTTTTCTTGCAAGTTGTTGTAGTTTATCTTCATCTTGGGACAATAGATAAAAGCATGAACCTGTTCCAGTCATTCTGAAGCTAGGATCTAAGTCTTGTATATACTCTTTAAAATAAGGATGCTTTGTAAAAAAAACATTCTCAAAATCATTATGCATACTTTTTTCATCAAAACTAAAGCCTTTAGATAACTGTTTTGTTGTTTTTACTAGGCTTTCACTATCGAAAAACTCTTTCGTACTTATATGGATATTTGGCTTAATAAGTAGCACATAATGCTCTTCAAAGTTTTTCTGACATAGTTGATCTCCTATTCCTTCAGCCCATGCCGATTTTCCATATAAGAATATTGGCACATCCGCACCAAGCTTAACTGCTAATGACATCATATCTTCATTAGATAATCTAGGTATATAAAAATCTCGCAGAGCCATAAGAGTTGTTGCAGCATTAGAGCTACCACCACCAAGCCCAGCTCCCATAGGTATTCTTTTTAATAGCTCAACATCAACACCTACTTCAGCAATATCAAAGGTTTCTTGAAATCCTTTTATTGCTTTATATACTAAATTATCATTTTTTGATGAGATCGCTATATTACTTGAAATATTGATTTCAGATGAGTCATTAAATCTAAATTTTAAATCATCTTTTAAATCAATAAATGTAAACCACGTTTGCAAATTATGATAACCATCATCTCGCTTATTTAATATATGCAAGAAAAGATTAATTTTTGCAAAGCTTTTATATTCTAAAACTGCCATGATTTTATAACTATTTTTATTATTAAACCATCTCTAGACATTCTTATCTTTGATGGTAGAGGGTATTTAGAATCAACAAACTGATAACCCTTATATGATATATCCCAACCATTCTGCTCGAGAGTATCTAAAAGATTATTCTGATTAAGTTTAGACTTATATTCAACATTAGGTATAGCTATAGCTTTTACCCAATATTTTAAACCTTCAATAGGAACATACCAGCCCAACTGCTCTATCATTAATGATTTTACATCATTAGCTTCTATCTTCTGACCTTGACTATTTTCTAATGTTACATTATTAGGATCACCTTTTATCTCTACACTGCCTATGCCTAAAGGTCCGTATAGCTTAATACTAAATTTATCACCCTTTTGAGAATATATATAATCTGCAGATTCAGCTTTATTATTATAAATAATTCCTAAAACACCTCTTATCTTCCAGCTTTCAAGCTTAAGAAGCTGTGACTTAACTTTATCTTGCTCAAAAGTATTTTTTGAAGATATTGGAGTCATTTTTGTTTGTATAGAAGTACAGGAAGCCATTACACAAATACCTAAAAAAACTACCAAGAGCTTAGATATCTGCTTTATACCTATTTTTAACTTTAACATAATGTTCCGCATTCTCTTTTATAGTTTGTCTTTCTTGATCAGTAATAGGCCTAACTTTTTTTACTGGAGACCCTAGATACATATAACCAGACTCAAGGACTTTTCCTGGAGGTACTAAACTACCAGCCCCTAAGAAAACCCATGGTTCTATAATGGCGCCATCTAAAACTATAGCTCCCATACCTATTAAACAATTATCTTTTATTTCACAACCATGCAACACAACTCCGTGCCCTACAGTAACATTATCTCCAATAGTTAGAGCAAAACCTTCTCCTGAGTCTTTAGGGTACTCTGTAGTATGTAAAGTACTACAATCTTGAATATTACTACCTTTGCCAATAGTTATTGTTAATAAATCCCCTCGAACACTTACTTGAGGCCAAATAGATGCATTATCTTTAAGGATAACATCTCCTATTACTGCTGCTGACTCATCTACATATGCAGATTCAGCAACATCTGGGGTTCTACCATTAAAACTTCTTATACATCTAGACACAACTGATCCTTATTCTTTTTACTAACATTATCTCTTAATGAAATTAAACTATAGTTATCTGATTTAATTCTCTTATTTTTACTAAATGGTTGCGCATATCCATAACTATCAATTATGAATAATGGTATCGCACGAGGATTATCTGTAAAGAAATTATCTAGCGTATAGTTTGAGGTAATATTTGTACTTCTTATACTTGCACCTTTATTTAATCTATCTATTAAAAGATTAAAATCAACATCTTCATCAAAAAGCAATGTTGCAAGGTTTGTTTCTATAGCACCAATACCCTTATAACTCTCTTTCTGAGAGGTTCTAAGAACGTAAGTATTTTTAGCTCCAAATTCATGCTTATATTTAACAGCGGATACTGCATTTACATATTCACTCGTTGATAAACCTAACATTGATCCAATACCAACAAGACTAATGCTCCAATCAGCATGAATCGAGACTGGACTGCCATAATATGTATTTAAACCAAGCTGTCGACATTTTTGAACATTTGCCCAAGACGAATCTGTGATAATAACTTCAATATCATTTTTAACAAAAATCTCAGCTAACTCGCGTGCAAACCTGTTACCTCCAATTATTAAGAAGCCTTTACCTTCAGGCTCTGTAACCCCTAAAGCTTTTGAGATTGGGGGAGTAAAAATACTCTGGAAAATAACCGTAAATATAATTACCATAAACACAAAAAATACTAAAGTATTTGCTTGCGTTGTTAACTCTGGATTTGCTTTACTAATTTTAACAGCTACTAGAGCAGCTACAGAAGCAGCTATAATTCCACGCGGATAAATCATACCCATAACAATCTTTTCTGCAAAAGTTGCTTTTGACCCTATAGAGCATACTAAGACTACTACTGGTCGCAATACAAACTGTAAAAATAGAAATATCTCAATCAGAGCTAACCAATAGTCTTTAAATAAACTAAAATCAATATCAGAACCTAAAACGATAAACAATACTGAAATAATTACTATACTAAGATTCTCCTTGAAAGACACAATGTCAGACATTTTAATATCTTTCATGTTTGCCATTACAAGTCCTGCTACAGTAACCATCAATAAACCAGCGCCGTGCATCAGGGAGTCTGTAATTATAAATCCTACAACTATAACTGCTAAAACAAAAAAGCTTTTAAGATATTCTGGAATATAGTGTCTTCTAAAACTTAATCCAATAAAGTACCCAAATATAAAGCCGGAGGTAATCCCTAATATACAAACAAATATAATATATACAATAAAAATACTAACACCGTTTGGTTGCCCATAATACGAACTACCTAAGACAAACCAGGAAAGCATAAAAACAACAACAAGAGCGCCGATTGGATCAACTATTATTGCCTCCCATTTTAAAATATTTGCAATATGCTTTTTAGGTCTTATAGTGCGCATTAATGGTGGCACTACAGTTGGACCACTGACACAAGTTATACCTCCAATTAATAAAGATAACTGAAGATTTAAACCTAATATTTTATAACAGAAAATAGCAGTGAATATAATTGTCAGAGCTAACCCCACTGTAATAAGTAAAGTCACAATACTACTAACATTCTTAATCTCTCTAAAGTTTAAAGATAGACTTCCCTCAAAAAGAATTATAGCAACGCATATTGATACAAATGGTGATAAAGATTGACCAAATATAATATTACCATCCACGAGTTTAAATCCATCATGAAAAAACTGTGCTGAAACAGGTCCTAAGAGAATACCACTTAATATTAAGAATAATATTGATGGCAGCTTCAATTTCCACGATAAAAATTGAGAAACGATAGCAAAAAGCAATATTAGTCCTGATGCTAACATGATGTAGTTAGATGAATGTAAAAAGGCTTCTATACTATTATCCAAAATCAACTCCAAGTAGAGATAATACCTTAACGGGAGGTTACGATATTATATTATATTAGTTTTTTTATCAATCTATAGGAATACTAATAAAACTATCAATTTATCTATATCTTAAATATATACAGATAAATCTAAAGTTAAGGTATTCATATATTGATTATTATATAACCGTTGATAAGAGTACTCTGGCCCTAACAACACATTATTATCAAAATAAGCCCTCTGTGCAGAGACAATCCACTGATTCTTAATACCTGAACTAGCAAGCCCAAAAGTTGGCGATGCATTAGATATCGGCATAGGGATATTTTCAGCATTATATGATTGACCATATGTTACGTTAAAGTTTGTATCCCTACCACCTAAAGTAAGACCATATGCTAAACCAAAATACCATGCTCCAGCATTTACACTAGTACCATTTTGATTAAAATCTTCAGCATTAGTTGTTGTTGACCATCCTCCCTGAAGCTGGCCAATACCTCCTAATATAGAGTATGCTAAGGTTCCATCAAAATTTATCACACCAACATTATCACCACCTCTGCCTATACTATCAAGAAACTGAGATATACTTGTATTTCCTGCTCCTGCAATATTAAAGACATACCCAGCATTAAAACCAACAGAGAGATCCTCTGTCCAAGAATCTGCATAGAAAAATCCTGCAGAAAAGTTCGCCTGATTATCATTAGACCCAAAGACAGCTATATTAGTGTTTATTATGTCACTTTTATAGTTTACGGATATATTAGTAACCTTATCTGGAGATAAAAAATCGTCAATAATACCGCTGGTCCAAGGTCCTCCTCCACCATAAGAGCCAACAGAAAGCTTATTTCTACCCACTGTTACAAAAAAGGTGATGTATCTAAGTTACCAAACATTACAAAAGCATTTCCTAATCCAAAGCTTCCTGTTTCATCTGTATCAAAATCAAACTGAGCTGTTACGTAGTGTCCTAAGTTTGAAAGAAAATAAAGTTTTGCGTTTGTTAAGTATATATTCTGTCCAGTAGCTTGAAAATTAGCAGCTCCTCCTGTTCTACTTATTTGACTACCAAACCATGTTTGAGCATCAGCTTCTATATATCCTCCAAAGAATACTGCATAATCATTAAATGCATCTCTTTGACCTAGTATTGTAGAAGCAAAAAGATTACTCGAAATCATTCCTATTGGAATACTATTGTTACCAGAGTATGATCCTAAGTAAGTTATCTGACCTTGAGTTGTAATTGCTGGAGCATTACCGACGTCAATCTTTCCTTTTAAAATAAATACACCTTTATTATTTTGTTCTGTATCTATAGCATCACCACTTATTGCTGATGCTATATCAGTGCCATCAGTATCTTTAAAAGACTGTTGAATTAATATCCCAAATTGTTAGATATATTTTGTAAAATACAGATGTTACAGATATTAGTATTTT
>NZ_JAWUZH010000060.1:0-10420 GCF_036281795.1 Francisella sp. 19S2-4 | reverse complement strand
TAAAATACTAATATCTGTAACACCTGTATTTTACAAAATATATCTAACAATTTGGGATATTAATTCAACAGTCTTTATCAGAAAATAAACCTGTTTGAATTTAATGAGTTTTTTATTTTCCTTTTTTGCTTGCTACGATAGCGTAGTGCTAGGCAATTTTGCATACTTTTTTGCCATGCAAAAAGTATGTCGTTATAGCTTACGAAGTAAGCAACGAAACCCTATGATTTTAAAAAACAAAGTTTAACATTTTACTTTTAAGATAATAGACTCCGTGTCAAACACGAAGATGAAGATAGTTTTTAGTAGCTCTTACTTAGGTTGCCAAACAATATCAAGCTCCTTAGCAGCTTTGACATCATCTAGACGACGAGATGGTAGATTATATGGAGCACCTTTTAGATATTCAGGATTTTCCTTAGCAATATCTCTGATTTCTACCATTGCTTGGATAAACTTCTCCATACTATCAACATTCTCAGTCTCAGTAGGCTCTATCAACAAACATTCTGGTACTAATAATGGGAAGTACATAGTAGGAGCATGCACTCCTCTATCTATCAAGCACTTAGCAAAATCTGTAGCTGTCACACCATACTTTTGAAATTCTGGCTTTAATGTCACGATAAATTCATGTGATGCTCTTCTATCAGGATATGCTATTGTAAAGCCTTCTTCTTTTAAGCGAGCCATCATATAGTTAGCATTTAAAGTTGCAATTTCAGAGGCTTCTGTTAGACCATTACCACCTAACATTACACCATAGATATATGCTCTAATTAGTACACCAATATTACCATTAAATGCCGATAATCTACCGATAGTATTTGGTATATCTTCCTCATGATATATCCACATAAATTTATTATCTTTCTTACCAACTAACGGTATTGGCAGAAACTCTTTTAATTTATCATTTACAGCAACTGGACCAGCACCTGGACCACCACCACCATGAGGTGTTGCAAAAGTCTTGTGTAAATTCATATGAAGAACATCAAAGCCCATATCACCAGGACGTGCTTTACCCATGATCGCATTTAAGTTCGCACCATCATAGTATAATAAACCGCCTGCTTCGTGAACTTTCTTAGCTATAACTGCGATATTTCTCTCAAACACACCTACAGTTGATGGGTTTGTTAGCATAATACCCGCTGTCTTTGGCCCAAGTACTTTATCTAGTGCTTCAAGATCGATATCACCACATCTCTTAGTTGGGATTTCGATAACCTTTAGACCACAAACTTTTGCAGTAGCTGGATTTGTTCCATGAGCTGCATCTGGTACGATGATTTCATTACGCTCAAAGTCACCACGTTTATGATGATATGCTTTGATCATAGCCACACCTGCAAACTCACCCTGAGCTCCAGCCATAGGTGCAAGTGACACGCCTGTCATCCCTGTTAACTCTTTGATTAACTCCTGTAAATCATATAAGCACTCTAATGTACCTTGTACACTTTGGCTGCTTGCATATGGATGTCTCTCTAAAAAACCTGCAAGTGATGCATACTTATGTGCTGCACGAGGGTTGTACTTCATTGTACAAGAACCTAGTGGATAGAAGTTTGTATCTATACAAAAATTCTTACGTGATAATTGGGTGTAATGCCTAACAACATCTAGCTCTGCTTGCTCTGGTAAGATAGGTTTTTTAGAGCGAAGCATATTTGTAGGGATATTTGAAACATCACCTTTTTTGCTAGGCATAACAGCTGGTGAATTTACACCTCTAGTTTTTTCAAAAATGACCATTTAAATTAACCTCCTAACCTAGCTAAAACTTTTTTAGCTGCAGCAATATACTCAACATGATCTTCTGATGTATGAATCTCGGTGGAACAAATCATAATTGAATTTTCTAAATCACCATCATAATAGCCCAAAAAGTAACCAGCATCGATACTTTCTCTTTCCATCTCTACAACAAAAGTCTCCGCACTTACAGGTAAATCAATAACAATTTCATTAAAAAATGCATTATTAAATCTAATACTCACACCATCTAGTTTAGATAACTCATTTGCTAGCTTAGTAGTGTTTTCATGAGATACACTTGCTACTCTTTCTAAACCTTCTGCACCTAGTAAGCTCATATAAATAGTCGCAGCTGTCACCATTAGACCCTGGTTAGTACAAATATTTGAAGTAGCTTTAGCACGACGAATATGCTGTTCTCTAGCCTGTAAAGTTAGACAGAAACCTTCATTACCATCTAAGTCAACAGTTCTACCAACAATACGACCTGGCATTTGACGTACATGAGGCATCTTACAAGTCATAAAACCAAAGTATGGTCCACCTGAAGCTAACGGCACGCCCATAGGTTGCCCTTCACCACAAACTATGTCAGCGCCATTATCGCCCCATTCTGCTGGAGATTTTAATATTGCAAGCGACATAGGATTAGTCACAGCAATTACTAAAGCTCCATGTTTATGTGCCCAATTTGTAATTCCATCGACATCAGCTATTTGACCTAAGAAATTAGGACTTTGAAGAACTACTGCAGCATATTGAGTATCTTCAAAATTAGCTAACTTAGCGATATCTGTCTTACCATTATGAGAATCAAGACCTACAACATCAACTTCTATATCTTGATGTTTTGTAATAGTTTCTAATACATTTAAATAAGTTGGATGTAAAGCTTCAACAATTAGAACCTTTTGTGATTTGGCTTTTTTATTTGAGCGAATAGCCATAAGAACCGACTCAGCTAATGCAGTCGCTCCATCATACATAGAAGCATTTGATGCATCCATCCCTGTTAAGCCAGCCATCATAGTTTGGAACTCATAAATAACCTGCAAACCACCTTGAGATGCTTCTGCTTGATATGGTGTATATGCTGTATAGAATTCTCCCCTGCCAACGATATCCCATATAGCAGATGGTATATAGTGACTATATGCCCCAGCTCCTATAAAGTTTGTATTGTGATGATTTTTATTGGCTCTTTTTCTAGCTAAATTCGCTAGTTGTATTTCATTTATACCATCAGAAATTTTTAAAGTCTTTGCTCTTAGATTTGAAGGTATTTCATCAAATAATTGATCTACAGAAGATGCTCCTATAGTATCAAGCATTTTTTTAATCTGTTCTGGTTTATGCGGAATAAAAGACATATTTCCTCCATGCCTTTGAATGAAAATAATTCGTTATAATATAAATAATCATTCTCGATCAATAATGGAATGACTAAAAATATTAACTTTTGAATTTTATTAAGAATTTTTAATTAATCTTCCATAATTTTTGCATAGGCATCAGCAGTTAGTAGATCAGCTAACTGAGATTCATCAGAAATTTTTAGTTTAAATAACCAACCATCTTTATATGGCGCATGATTTACTTGAGAAGGATCATCCACTAAAGATTCATTCACATCAATAATTTCCCCATCAAGTGGAGCATATACATCAGATGCTGCTTTAACAGACTCAACAACACAAGTATCATCACCAGCTGAGAACTCTTCTCCAACTTCTGGTAACTCAACATACACAAGATCTCCTAATAAAGATTGTGCATGCTCTGTAATACCTACAGTAACCTCATCTCCATCTACTTTGATCCACTCATGAGATTTTGTATACTTTAATTCACTAGGAATATTCGACATTTTTATACCTCCGTACTAGCTACATTTAATTAATTTTCAAAAAACTTATACTCTATATCAAAGATTCACCATTTTTGACAAATCTTGGTTTTGTAATCTCAACTTCTAGCTCTTTACCACGTATGTTTACTTTAGGATTGTCTCCTTGTTTTGGTACATATGCTAAAGCTATAGCGATCTTTAAAGTTGGCGAAAAGCTACCACTTGTAATATATCCTTTCTGACCATTATCAAGAACTATTTCTTGGCCAGATCTAAGTACGCCTTTAGATCTTAAAACAATACCCACCCACTTAGTATCAACACCTTTTGCTTTTTTCGCTAATAGTGCTTTCTTACCTATAAAATTTCTATCCTCATCAGATAAATCAACACTCCAACTAAGGCCTCTATCTAAAGGTGTAGTTGAACTATCCATATCTGAACCATATAAATGCATGCCAGCTTCTAATCGAAGAGTATCTCTAGCTCCAAGGCCTGCTGGAGTAGCTCCATGTTTTAATAAGCTGTTCCAAAAATCAACAGCTTGATCTGCTGGAAGCATTATTTCAAAACCATCTTCTCCAGTATAACCAGTACGTGCAAACATCCATCTACTAAAAAACTTAAATGAAAATGGCTTAAGTTCATCTAATTGTTCAGCGATTTCTGATGTCACCACATGCTCAACCACTTCAGCTGCTTTTGGTCCCTGAACAGCAATTATAGCTAAATCTTTTTGAGGAGTTATCTCAACTGCAAAATCTTTTGCATTTTCTTTAAACCATGCAACATCAGATTCTCTATTGCCTGCATTTACAACTATTCTGAATTTGTCTGAATCAATTCTATACGTAATTAAATCATCAATAATCCCAGCATCATGATTTAGCATACAGCCATATTGTGCTTTATTATTCACTAGTTTAGCAACATCATTGGCTAACATATGACGTAAAAATTTCTCAGCATCTTTACCTTTGATATCTACAGCAAGCATATGTGAAACATCAAATACACCACAGTTTTCTCTAACATTATTATGTTCTTGTATCTGTGAACCATAGTTAATTGGCATTGACCAGCCAGAGAAATCAACCATTTTAGCATTCGCTGCAATATGCGCTTCAAAAAGAGGAGTCTTAAACATAAAAATATACCCACTAAATTTAAACCCTAACAAAAGACACTATACATCTTTTTATAGACTTTTATAAGCATTTTATCTCAATTTTTTCACTATTCTTCTTCATCAAGAACTTTTATATATAGCTTTCCATCCTTAGCTCTCTCTGGACCATGAATATCTGTATCAAATCCTGGCAACATTGAGCCTATTTTTTCTAGCATTAATAAAAAATCTAGAATCACTTTTGACTCCGCTGTAACCCTTTCCCCTGGGAATATTACAGGAATTCCTGGAGGATAAGGAAGTATCATAACAGCTGAAATATGTTCATATATATCAGCTAGAGGAACTTTTTTAACTTTTCCTTTTAATAGTTTTTGGAAAGCTTTATGAGGATTGAGTCTCTGTTCTGGTAAAACATTAAATGCATGATACATAAGGTTTGGTAAATTAGCATCTCGCATATATTGATGTAACTGCTCACTAATCTCTTGTATTCTTTTATCATCATAAAATTTAGGATCCTCAGCATACAAAGTTGGTAACATTTTCTCTACCAAAGTATTCTCATCATACATCTGCTTAAATTTATTTAGCACAGATATAAGTCGTACTGATTTTGCTTTTGTAGTACCTAAACTAAATATAAATAATAAAGAGTATGGCCCAGACTTCTCAACAACGATATCATGCTCATCTAAAAACTTAGCCACAACATCTGCAGGAATTCCCCAATCTTGAACATCATTATCCTTTATCCCAGGAGTTAAGATAGTTATCTTAATCGGATCTAATGATAAAAAATCACCATCTACATTTTTAAAGCCATGCCATTTATCAGCATTTCTAAGTAACCATGCTTCTTTATTCGATATATTATCAGGTTGCCAAACATCAAAAAACCAACCATTTGCCTCAGATCTTAATTTAACTAATTCTTTTCTAAAGTCTATAGCTAAATTTATAGTCTTATCTATAAGATTATAACCCTGCTCACCTTCCATCATCGCGGCTGCCATTTCAGTACTCGAGACTATTGGGTAAAATGGCGATGTTGAGGTGTGCATCATATATGCTTCATTTAAAACTTCATCATTATAATCACCTTTGATATGAAGCATCGATGACTGGCTAAAAGCTGCCAAAAGTTTATGTGTTGATTGTGTCTCAAAAATTATATGTTCAGGCTTAGGCTCAATTTGCATTGCAGTTTTATGCTTATATATTGGATGAAATATTGCATAAGGTATCCAAGCACTATCAAAATGTAATTTTTTGACATCTAATTCACTATGAATTGTATCAGTATTATACAAAATACCATCATAAGTCGAATTTGTTACAACTGCATATTCTGGCCATTTGTCTGCAATATTACTATCTTCTATTTTCTCTTGAATAGCATCTCTTTGGAATTCACTCTTAGGTATACCACCTATTATCCCATAAGCATTTCTAGTAGGTTTAAGATATATAGGATTGACATCAACCATCATCATGAGATGCGTTATCGATTTATGACAGTTTCTATCAACTAAAATAGTATCACCATCAGCAACACTATACATTCCAACTATTTTATTAGCTGTGGATGTGCCATTAGTCACAATAAGAGATCTATCTGATTTAAAAACTTTTGATATATACTCTTCAGCATCTTTATGTGCTTCAGAATGATCGAGCAAGCTCCCTAGCTCTTTCATTGAAATAGATAAATCGGTTTTAAAAATATTTTCACCATAAAAGTCATAGAATAATGCACCCACAGGAGATCTCTGAAAACCATACCCTCCTTGATGCCCTGGTGTACAAAATGCTGAATTAAAATCTCTTGAATATTTAAACAACTCATAAGTTAAAGGAGGTAGTATATCATTAAAATAAGTTGTTATAGTCTTATGAATAAAATCTGAATCCTCAACAGCTAAAGCGTCATACTGCAAGAAATTAATATTTAAGTTAAAGTCTCTTAGATTAAGTTTGATACTTTGACTATAATCAGAAGCCACAAATATAGGTAGCTTTGTATTTAAATGAGCAATATTGTGAAAAGCCTCTACGTTAAAGCTTGCTCTATCTAAAACAATACAACATATTCTGGAGTTCTCCTCAAGTATCTCTACAACCTCTGACATATTATCAATAATCAAAGTATTATAGTGATATCCTTTAAGATCTCTTTCTATCTTTAATAAAAATTCTTCCTTATATGACTTTAGAGAGTCATTGTAGACAAATACAACCGTTTTCATAGTTTAAACAACCTATAAAAATATAATTACCTACTAATTCAGTATACTAAAAGTTGATAGATTAAAAATGATTTTTTTTAAGAAAAACAAATTAATTTAAATGCTGAACTAGCTCTATCTCGCCATCAGTTAGCCTATAAATCTTATTCATACGGCTAGCTAATTTCTCATCATGAGTAACTATTACAAAACTAGTGCCAAAATCATCACTTAATTGTTGCATTAGCTGAAAAATGCCTTCAGATCGCTGACTATCAAGATTTCCTGTTGGTTCATCAGCAAGAATACAATTTGGATTAGTCACTAATGCTCTAGCAATTGCTACCCTTTGACGCTCACCCCCAGACAACTCAGCTGGCTTATGATTCGCACGGTGTTCTAGACCGACTTTCTCAAGTATTTCTTGAGCATGTTTTATTGAGTCTTTTTTATTATATTTTTTAGTAATAGCTAGAGGAATCATTACATTCTCAATAGCTGTAAACTCAGGCAATAAATGATGTAACTGATATATAAACCCCAGATGTTTGTTACGCATCATTGCTCTTTTATTAACAGATTGGTTATCAAACCTCTCACCCATTAAATATACTTCACCAGAATTACACTTATCTAAACCACCTAATACATTTAGTAAAGTAGTTTTCCCTGATCCTGAGAGACCTAATATAGCAACTTTCTCACCCTTTTCTATCTCTAGATTAACATTTTTTAAGATTGCTATGTCATTCTTAAATTCAGTATATTTTTTTGAAACATTTTTACAACTTAAAACAATATTACTCATATCTAAGTGCCTCAACTGGTTGAACTCTTGAAGCACTCCAAGCTGGATATAACGTAGCTAAGAAACTTAAAAGCATAGAAACCAAAGTTACCTTAACAACATCTGGGAACATTAAATCCGATGGAATGTAATCAATCAAATAGACACTAGCATTCAAAAACTGTCTACCTGTAACATGCTGGATAAAATTAACAATTTCAGTAGCATACGTTGATAATACTACACCTAATAGCACTCCGATAATTGTACCTATCAATCCTATTATAAAACCTTGATAGATAAACACTGTAATAATTTGGCGTGATGACATCCCCATAGTTCTTAAGATAGCTATATCACTACGCTTATCTGTAACAACCATAACCAAAGATGATAATAAATTAAATATTGCTACAGTAATTATCAACAATAATATAAAGAACATCATTGTCTTTTCCATCTTTAATGCATCAAAAAATGATTTATTCTCATCTGTCCAATCACGCGTAAAATAGTAAGATGACAAGCCTCCATCATTTAGCTTATTTTTAATAATTGGAGCATCATAAACATTTTTAGTACCTAGCTGTAATGATGTAATAGTATTTCCCGTCTCAAAAACTTTTTGAGCATCTTTAAGATTAATCATCGCATAATAAGCATCATACTGATAACTCACAGAGAAGATTCCCGTCACTGTGAATTGCTTAATACGCGGAATCATGCCTGCTGGCGTTAGGCTAATCTTAGGAACAATAAGTGTCACTTTATCACCTACAGATACACCCAAACTACCTGCCAACACGCTACCTAAAACAATATTATAACCCTTACCATTATCTAAAGATGATAAACTACCATCCACCATATGCTTTTTAATTGGTAATATTTTTGTTTGATATTTTGGTTCTATCCCTTGTATTTGCACAAATGCAGTTGTACTTCCACCAGTATTGGCACTAAGTAGTCCCTGTGACTCGACTATTGGAGCTGCAGCTGTAACTTTAGGATTATTTGCTAATATTTTTTTTGAAAGTGACTGCC
The DNA here is from genome assembly GCF_036281795.1 of Francisella sp. 19S2-4. Classification (NCBI taxonomy): domain Bacteria; kingdom Pseudomonadati; phylum Pseudomonadota; class Gammaproteobacteria; order Thiotrichales; family Francisellaceae; genus Francisella; species Francisella sp. 19S2-4. Next base: position 1,619 of record NZ_JAWUZH010000060.1, on the reverse strand, counting down.
AATCATCAAGTTTACCACCCATTTCATAAACTTTTAATGGTGGCACCATCATTAAAATTCTACTTTTAATCTGCTGATCAAAACCATTCATTACAGACATTACAGTTATTAAAACAGCCACTCCCAAAGATATTCCTAAAAACGATATAGCAGATATAATAGATATAAACCTATTACGCTTTTTCGCACGGATATATCTCAAACCAATAAATAAAGGTAAACTTCTAAACATTTAAACTTTTGATAAAAAAAATTGTAGTATAGGATAACATATTAGACTATGAAAAACATTTCAAAAATATTTAGCATTTTTTATTTTATCTTTTTTTAAGTCAGTATTTATTAAAAATTAATAAGCCTTGTTAATTTTAAATGATTACTACAGCAAGTTTTTATTCTATAATTAGGGAAATAGAATTTTAGATTAATTTAAATACAAAATGAAATTTTTTTTTAAATCTGAAATTAATTACCTTTGCACCTATTTAGGAGGACTGGTTTTAACTTACATTGGTATAGTTTCACTAGTTTCCTATATGATATTTTAAATACAGTTAGTATATTTTGGCTATATAAAGTCAGATATTGCTTCCCACACACGCTATAACTCTAGGCGATATCAAAGCCCCTTTAAAAGTTAAAGTATGCTAGCTGTATTTAAAATATCATATTAAATATTCTAACTTGATAAGCTCTTACATATATTATCATTATGAAAATTATCTAATACAGTCAAACTTCCAATTAAAAGTATTATTTTATTATTTTGCTATAAAATATAGTATCTCTATTTTTAAAAAAATATAGAATATTTAGTATAAATTAGAATAAATATTCCAAAATAAGATTTAATAAAAAAACTGGAGAATATTATGACTGAAGCAGAAATACATTCACTACTACTTGACGCTCACCCGCATCCTATCGTCTTTGTTGATAAGAACTATATTATTAGATACATGAACAAAAAAGCGAAATTTTGGTACAATCAGGAACGCGGATACCCTAATATGATCGGTAAACTATTATTTGAAGGACATAATGAGGCTAGATCGGAAGAAGTTATAAAAAAACATGCTGAAGCATTAAAGAATCATGCTGCAGAACAGTTCCTATATGTGCATAAAGGCTTAAATATGCGTCTATATATGACTGCAGTTCGAAATGATAAAGGTGAATTCTTAGGATTTTTTGAGAGGTTTGAAGGCAATCATACGCTATAAATAAAGCTTCTCAAGTAGCTAGTTCGTATTATATAATGAAATTATTATTGAATATTTTTTGAAAAAGGTCTGACGACTACCTACTTTCACCTGGGCAATGCCAGACTATCATCGGCGTGAGCCCGTTTCACTTCTGAGTTCGGAATGGGATCAGGTGGTTCCAGACTGCTATCATCGTCAGTTCGTACTATAATACTCTTCTTAATTTATATGTCAACCTATATATCAACAGAAAAATTAGTTTACTAAATAAAAATAGTTTTTAGAAAAAGGTTTCTAAACCCTAGATTCAAAAGATTGTGACTAGTAACTTAAATTTAATTATAAAGACTGTTGAATAAATCTTTCAATTTCTATGAATAGGAATATTTTTGCTATTTTTAGTAAAAACTTAGC
>NZ_JAWUZH010000005.1:0-83695 GCF_036281795.1 Francisella sp. 19S2-4 | reverse complement strand
AAAATACTAATATCTGTAACATCTGTATTTTACAAAATATATCTAACAATTTGGGATATTAATTCAACAGTCTTTATTATCTATAGGTTTAGAATTTATACTTTATCGAGATTGGTAGAATTTATGGTAATACTTGATAGTCTATATAAGGTTTAATCTTCAACGAAGTTTTTTTCGTTAGCTGTTTTCTTACAGAAAGCAACATAACGTTTATCTGTCGCTATTAGATAAAATATAGCGCCAACAACTCCTTGAAATATGTAGCTATTAAAAGGTGATACTATACATACAAAAATAATAAATGGGGCAATAAGTATAAAAAGGTTTTTAAGTCCAACTCTTCTATACTCAAATCCTCCAAAGATTGTCATAAGAACTACAAGAATAATACTAAGATGGATATTTGTTTCGACTTCAACTGTATTTAGTAGAAGTGCCAATAATACAAATACTATTAGGCCAAAGATCTTTAACTTTGGAGCTATGGCTCCCATACTTACTGGAGCCGCCATATAACCTATTATATTAAATCCTGTAACTATAAGCATCAAAGCAGCCCAGTTATCAGAAAACATCAGGAAAACTGTACATATTAAGAAATTAGCAATTAGCGATCTTCTTGAAATATTAACTTTCTTATTAATCTTAGCAAAATATCTTGGCATCTGTCCTTCAGCAGACATTGCATATAACATTCTAGAAGAAGCTCCTAGATAACTATATCCGGTTGCAGATGGACTAACGATACTATCGATAATTAGTAAGAATGCTATATATCCTAAACCAATTAATGTAGCTAGTTGTAGTAGAGGAGATTCAAAGTCAAGTCCAGCCCATCCACCTTTTGATATTAGATAGCTATGAGGAACTGCTTGCATAAAGGCATATTGTAATCCCATATACAGTACTAAAACTAGAGATAATGAGAGAATAATTGCTAATGGAACATTTCTAGAAGGATTTTTAATTTCACTACTATATGCTACTACAATCTGGAAGCCATTAAATGTATATATCAAACCACCAGCAACAATAGCAGTCAAAGCATTGTTTATAGAAAAGTTATTATTTGGTATTTCTGCTGATAATAAACTATGGTGATCAGCACTATGTGTGAACGCATATACAATAAATATTATAACTATAATTGCTGGGACAAACATTTTAAACACAGTTATACCATTATTTACGCTGGCAAGTAGTTTTACGCCATAAAAATTTATTAATAAGTAAAGAAATAATATGAATAAAGATAGCATCATTCCATAAGTTGAAATAATACCATCATGCATTAACCACTCAAAACCTTTTATCCCTGCAAGATATTGAGTAGTAGCTTGGGCTTCTGTTGATATCATCACGACAATCCCAAACCAGTTTGCAAAAGCAAAAGGCATGGCAAAAACACTATTATGAGATAATGCACTAGATCTAGTTGTTGCACCTCTAACAGGATAAACGGAAACTACCTTTGCTAAACATAGTCCAACCAACATTACTACAACTGCAGCCAAGATCCATGCTAAAAAAGCCCAATTACCAGCACTCTTTGCTGTAAGTTGAGCACTAAATAACCAACCTGAACCTACCATAGATGTTACACCGATTAAAATAGCACTAAAAAGTGACATTTTTTTGGCAGTATTAATTTCCATAAATATCCCTATATTTAAAACAATATAATTAAAATATACACATAGATCGATAGCTTTGGCAATAAAATACTTGTTTGAAGTGTGTAAAAAGACTAATTCAAATTTGAGATAAATTGAGTCATATTTTAGGTGATATTGTTGTTATCTCTATGTTTGAGGCTATTAAAAGAGATATTTTTATATTGAATAAAAAAGTAGTGTTAATGGAGAAAACTCTAAAGCTTCTTTAAATGGATTGTTAATGTTTTTTAAATATTTTTTCATCATTTTGTAGTGAACTTTATTTATTTTCTCTAAAGGTTTAAGTGATCCCTTCAAAGATTGTTTCTTGTATAGATTTAGCCATTGAGATATTGCATTCTTAAAATCTTCATCAGACATATTAGGAGACACTTTATCATCAAAAGAAATTTGATTGTAAAAATGTTTAGGTATGCAAAAAATATGTCTAACTATCTCATTATTAATATTGATCTGTTTAATGTCTTCTACATTAAATTTTGAAAAGTTATTTAGGAAAGAGGCTTTAAGTATTTCAATACCTAGAAAGCTCTTAGAAATATGATCTATAAAACTTCTTTCTGTAGAGCTGCTATTATCAATTGAATGACTTATATCATCAATAAGATATTTATATAGTAGATCAGTATCGAATATTTCAGCTAATTTTTTAAGTTGAGGTGATGATATTTGTTTGGAGTTTTTTAAGTTATTAATTTCCTTTAACCACCAGTTCATTTTCTCATTAGCAACTTCAATATTATTATATAACTCGGTACAAGAAATAATTTGTGATTTTATTTGATCAAGCAGGTATAAAGTTTCTTTTTTTTGATTATCTAATTTACGATAGGCAAAATACATTACAGAGCCGTAAGTAGGGTGCATATCATTGGGATAATGAAAATAATTGTATTGCATATACTTATACCTTTTTGAAAGCAATAATATAGTTAATATCAGCACCTTTACCTAATTTAAAATTATTTAAAAGAGGGTTGTAGTGTACGCCAATAATCTCTAATGCTTCAAAGCCATATTTTTCAGCTGTTTTTATAAGCTCATATGGTTTTATAAATTTGCTATATTGATGCGTCCCTTGAGGAACCATCTTTAATATATGTTCCGCAGCAACTATGGATAATAAGTATGATTTAAGATTTCTATTAAGTGTTGATGCAAAAAAAAGTCCATCTTTTTTAATGATCTTTGCTATTGATTCTATGATGCTTTCTGGATTAGGTACGTGTTCAAGCATCTCCATACAAGTTACAACATCAAATTCTATGGTATTATTTTCAGCAAAATCTTCAATCGTCGAATTTACATACTTAATATTCAGACTACTTATTTTTGAATGTTCTTTGGCTATATTTATTGCATCTAAAGATGCATCCAGTCCGTGAACATTGTTGTTTTGTGTAACAAGTGATTCAGTTAGTATTCCTCCTCCACAGCCAATATCTATTATATTTTTGTTATCCAAGGTTGTAAATTTCTTTACAAAATCTAAACGTAATGGATTTACTTGATGTAATGTTTTGAGCTCTCCATTTGCATCCCACCAAGTCTTTGCTAAAGACGAAAATTTATTAACTTCATTATTATCTACATTTGCTTTATTCATCTGTTTTTTAAGAGATTTAAATCTTATTGTAGTAAATAATATCAAAGATATAAGCTTAAAAAAAATTTATTAGAGTTTTACAGCTTAATTCACTATAATTGCTTTTAAATAATTTTTACTTTAAATAAAAAAGAGATAGTTTTAATGAAATTAAAACCTAACCATATAGTATGGCTATCTATTATTAGTATGTCATTAAGTAGTTGCTCTAGTTTAAAAACCTCGACAAAAAAAAGAGATCCTTTTGAAAGCTATAATAGAAAAATGCATGCTTTTAATGATAAGGCATATGATACTTTAAAACCAGCTGCAAATGTATATGATAAAGCTGTTCCAGATACTTTTAAAAGCGGTATTTTTAATATATTTAATAATTTGGCTGAGCCGGCTAGAGTAGTAAATGATATGTTTCAAGGGCAATGGGACTATGCAGGAGATGATAGTGTTAGATTTTTGACAAATACGACTCTTGGTATTGCTGGATATTTTGATGTTGCTGATAGCTGGTTCCATAAACCAATGCGTTATCACCAAAGTTTTGCTGTTACTCTACATAAGTGGGGAGCTTATGATGAAGGAGAAGCATCTCCTTATGTTGTATGGCCTCTTTTAGGTCCAGGAACATTAGAAGATGTAACTATGGGAGTCGATGCTTTATTTAATCCACTAACATATGTATTCTTCTTTGCTCCAGTTGGAGCTGCAGTTTCTTGGGGCGTTAGTGCTGGTGTAACTGGAGCATACTATGTTAACCAAGGTGTATCATATTTACCTGCATATTCAAACTTAAAAGAAGTTTCCATTGATCCATATATTGCAATGAGAAATGCTTATTTACAAAATTATGATTATGGTATGGCTAGGGTTCTTAAACAAGAGTTGCATAAGGATGCTGAAACTCTTGAAACAGATCAGGCTGTATTAGGTGTTCTAGGGCTAGATAATGAAGATGTGTCCTCTCAAGTTGCCTCAACAGGTGGATCTATAATTAATAGACAGTCTCAACCACCTACATTATTAAAAAGTAATATTGATACGGTTAATAAGGCTACGCAAGTCCAAGAAATATACGATCAAGCTTATTCTAATGATAGCACAGCAATTGATTTGGCTAATATTGATAAGGATGACACTACACAGACTGAAGCAAGTAAATTGAAAGATGAAATAAGGGATGCTAAGGCTGCCTTACCAGGAGATGCAGATTCTTTTGCATCATCTGTGCAAACTCTAGAAGAGCAGAACTAGTATAGAGTTATTATACTATTTTTATAGAGAAGGAATTACTTAGATTTCATTTTTAGCGATAGTTTTCATCGAAAAAGCATGCAGTTCTCCAGATGCAATGTATTCATTTATCTTAGAGTATACAAGTTGTTGTCTTTTAACTTTACTCTTAATATCGTTAAACTCCTCAGCAATTATTGTGCCTGAAAAATGTACATTATCATCGCTTTGAATATCGGCTGTACAATTTTTTAATGAGTTTTCTAAAATGTCCTTTAATTGTTCTTTTGTCATGCTTATACCTTTAATTATTCCTTATTAATAAATTGCTCTAAAATATCTTTTGCTCCATGTACTTTCGCTAAAGATAATATCTTTGAGTCAATGTTTTTTAATTCTAATTTGATAGAGCTTCTTTTTGCATGTTTGATATATTCTATTATTAATGCAAGACCGCTGCTATCAACTTTGTTACAGTTGCTAAAGTCAATTGTCCATGTATTAGATATCTCTTTTAAACGTTTCTTGAACTTTTTATATATTGATGCGACAGTTTTTAATGTTAATTCTGAATCAATAGTCCAAATATTATTATTTATCTGTATCATTTTACATTCTTAAGGCTATAGCCTTCATCTAGTAGTTTTGGATAGTTTTTTTTCTTAATTCTAGTCGTAACTTTTTCAGCAGCTTTTGTCATTTCTGCGACATTAGCATAAGGTTCAAATTGTTGTTGATATGTTCTTAGTATACTTACTCCAGCAACATCAAAGTCATATATGTGCCATTTACCATTTTTTTGGAACATTTTGACAGCAAAATCAGAACTTTGATTATTATCAATATTTGTTATTTTACCATTTACAACAACAATAGGTTTCTTTTGCCAGCTATTATCATCTTTATTAAATGGGAATAAGGTTATTCTATATTTACCTGCATAAGCAACATTCTTAGCATACATAAATGTAAGCATTTCTGTTGCAGATTTTATAAATTGTTTTTGTTCTTCAGGAGTCGCTTTTTTCCATTTATCAGTGCCAACAACAAGTTGAGCAACCACTTTAGGAGCAATTATTGGAATTATTTCATTATCAACAAGGCTTAATAGCTTATATGGGTCTTTTTTATACTCATCAGCATTTGTAATCAGGTTATTTTGAGTTTTTACTATAGTATTATTAAGCATATCTACAGGATTCTCTATAGCCCAAGCACTAGATATAGTCAATATGATTAAAAGTAGTAGTAGTGAAGTTTTACGAATCATTTAAATGTCTCAAATGTTAATTAGTATTTATTAGGCTAGATTTTAATATAAAAAAATAAGATTTGAAAGAAACAACACTTGCTATTTATTGCTTGAATCATCATTTTTTCCTGCGACAAAAGTATTTATAAGTGATCCAAGATCTATGGCAGATTGAGTGTTTTCTAAAGCAATAACACTCCCTTGGTGCAAATATTTATCTTTATCAGAACCACTAGAATCATTACTTAACCCTGCTATTGCCATAACATCTTCTTTAGGAGGGCTAAGTGCAACATAGTTATCTCCAAGAATACCTGACATAGATATTGCTGCAGAGTAGTTTGCTGGAATTTTCTCATCATCGTTTATTGACATGCTTACTACAGCCATAAAGCCATTATAGGCTTTTTCTAATGAAATATTTGTCACTCTACCAATTTCAACACCAGCTATTTTTACTGAGGCATTGGTACGTAATGAGCCAATGTTTTTAAATTGAGCTTCAATAGTATATTCTTTTTCACTAAGCGATTTTAAAGACGTATCGCTAACTTTAAAAGTTAGAAAGAGCAAACATAAGACACCTATTATTATAAATATTCCAACAGTAACCTCAAAATATTTATTTTTCATTAAACTCCTCCAAACATAATCGATGTTAAAATAAGATCTGCTCCTAAGATGCTCATACAGCAGTACACAACAGTTTTTGTTGTAGCTTTTGCTATACCATTTGAATCTGCGGTACAGTAATAACCTTGGTATAGTGCTATCCATGCAGTTATAAATGCAAATACAATGCTTTTAATAACTCCGTTTGAGATATCTGATAGCATGACAGATGATTGTATATTACTCCAAAATCCTCCGTAGCTTATGCCAAGACCAATTTCAGCTAGTGCAAAACCAGCTAATATAGCAACTGTACAGAAGATTAGTGACAGTATGGGACCACTAATCATACATGCCCAAAATCTAGTAGATAAAATAAAGCTTATTGGGTTAACATTCATTACTTTTAAACTATTGATTTGATCTGTAGCTTTCATCAATCCTATTTCAGAGGTGATAGAACTACAAGCTCGCCCAGCAAACAACATTGCAGTTACTACGGGACCAAGCTCGCGTAGCACACTGAGAGCAACCATAACTCCTAATAAGGAATGAGCACCAAATTTTGATAATGTATAATATCCCTGCAAACTTAATACTAAGCCTATAAATATTCCAGATGTTACTATAATTATAATGGAATCTACGCCAACATATTTTATTTGTATGATACAGTCTCTTATATTAAACTTATTGATGACTATATTTATTATTAAAATTATAGATTTTAATGCATCATAGATTAGAGACATTGTAACTTTATAAATATTTCTAAATATAGACATTATTAGTTCCTTAAAATCTCTTTTTCAAAAAAAGCTTTATTAAGATTGTTTTGATTTTTACTATGGTCATTTAATGGTTTACCAGCTAAGAAATTTAAAACTTTTTTATCTGAACTATTCTTTATATTTTCTGGGGAGTCACTAGCAATAATCTTTCTATCTCCTACAATAATTACATGATCAGAAATCTTTAGAGATTCTTGTATATCATGAGAAACTATAATAGATGTCATATCTAAAGACTCATTTAGCGTTGCTATTAATTCTAGAAGTTTATTGAATGACGCCGGATCTTGACCAGTAAAAGGTTCATCGTACATTATGATCTCTGGATCCATAGCTATAGATCTAGCTAATGCGACTCTACGTGCCATCCCGCCTGATAACTCACTTGGCATCATATCTATCGTATGAGCTAATCCTACTGCTTGCAGCTTTAGCAAGACAATACTTCTTGTTAATCTTTCATCGAGGTTTGTATTTTTTCTCAATGGGAAAGCAATATTGTCATATACATTTAGGTGTGTGAAAAGGGCTCCAGATTGGAAAAGAAATCCCATCTTGCGACGTAATTTCTCAAGTTCTTTTTCTTTACTATTTCTTTTTATAATCGCACTATTTATGTTGATTGTGCCAACATTTGGTTTAATAAGTCCAGCTATTAATTGAAGAATTGTGGTTTTACCAGCTCCAGAAGGACCAAGTATAGAGGTTATTTTGTTTGATGGAATTGTGAAAGAAATATCATCATAAATACATCGTTCATCTCTGTAGAAAGAGACATTATTAAAGCATATATCGCTCATAAGAAAGGTTAATTAAAAGGTATATTAACTTCTATAGTTGAATTTTTACTACTATCTTCAACTTTTAGATCAATATCTCTTATATTCTCTTCAGATAATGCAATATATTTTTTTACAACTTCAATAATTTCATCTTTAAGCTCAGCTAGCAAATGACTACTTATTCTAGAAGATCTTGGCTGTAGTTCACTCCTTTGATGAGCAACTATTATCTGCAATCTTTCTTTTGCTAATGAAGCACTCTTTTGTTTCTTATTTAATCCAAAAAGTTTAGCTAACATAACTAAGATTTACCTATTAATTTTTTAAAGAAACTAGTTTTTTGTTCAGTATATCTCATAGGGATATCTTCACCAAGTATTCTATCTACAGCATCATAATATGCTTTAGAAGCAATAGTATCTTCTAAAAATGTTATCGGATGACCACTATTAGAAGCTTCTAAGATATCTTTTGACTCTGGGATTATGCCGACTATTGGAGTATATAATATCTCACTTACATCCTCAGCTTTAAGCATAGCTCCAGCTTTTGCTCTAGCAGAGTCATATCTATTAAGAAGTAGATGAATTTCTTTAAATTCACCTTCTTTTTGCGCTTTAAGAGTTTTGCTAGAAAGCATACCTAATATTCTATCAGAGTCTCTTACAGATGATACTTCTGGGTTTGTAACGATGATTGCTGCATCAGCACATCTCATTGCCATTAATGACCCTTTTTCAATACCTGCAGGAGAATCACATAAAACAATATCGAAAGAGTTTTTAAGTTCATTTATAATTCTATCAACACCATCTTCAGTTAGAGCATCTTTATCTCTAGTTTGTGAAGCTGGGATAATGTAAAGATTATCAACTCTCTTATCTTTTATGATTGCTTGATTGATAGTTGCTTCTTCTTTGACAACGTTTATTAAGTCATATACAACTCTTCTTTCACAACCCATTATAAGATCTAGGTTTCTTAAGCCTACATCAAAGTCAATAACTACTGTTTTAAGGCCTCTTTTAGCAAAAGCATATGCAATAGCAGCGCTTGATGTGGTTTTGCCAACTCCGCCTTTACCAGAGGTGACTACAAACACTTTGCCTTGTTTTTTTTCACTCATTTTTATTTAAGCCTCTTATTAAATTAAAAACCTTCAATATGTATTTTATCATCTTGTAAGTATACTATATACCCATCTGTATCTTTATCATCAACGATACTTTCATTATTTAGGGTAACATACTTACCTGCAATAGAAACAAGTTCAGCCTTTAGATCTTTACAGATTATTCTAGCATCTTTATTTCCTGAGCTACCAGCAATAACTCTTCCACCTATCCGGCCATATACAATTATGCTTCCATCAGCTATAACTTCAGCACCATTATTAACATTTGCCGTTATTATCACATCGCAATCTCTAGCATTTATGGACTGTCCTGTTCGAACATGTGTGGTAATTATTTTAGCAGAAGTGTGAGACTCTTCATTGTTAAGAGACTCCTTAGTTTTACCACTCTTTAGAATGTTATAACCAGCTTTTGCTAATTGTGATTTTAGATCTTTGTTATTGACTACAAAACCTACTGGAATCATTCCATTAGCCTTAAATGTTTCGATAACATTTTCTAAGAAGCTTATTGTGCATTTTTCATCTTGATCTATATCTCTAATATCTATAGCAAAAGGGGTATTATGAAAAAATGATTCAGATTGAGAAACTTTAGAGTTTAATAAACTTTCAATCTGAGTAAACTCAGTAACATTAATGTTAATGGCACTGATTGTATAGTTACCACCTTTGAAATGAAAAGCTTGCTTCATATTATAAGGCCTTAAATTAGAATAAATTATACTATTTTATTTTAGCTTCTTTATACATTACGTGCTGACGAACTACTGGATCAAACTTTTTGATTTCCATTTTGTTTGGCATTTCTTTTTTGTTTTTAGTAGTAGTATAAAAGTGTCCTGTTTTAGCAGAAGAAACTAATCTTATTTTTTCTCTCATTTTATTTTCCTTTCTAGAAGCTTATTAAATTTTATGGCCTTGAGATCTAAGGTCTTCAAGAACAGTATCGATACCTTTTTTATCAATAATTCTCATACCTTTAGAACTAACCTTAAGTTTTACATATCTGTTTTCGCTTTCTACCCAAAATCTGTGAGTATGAAGATTAGGTAAAAATCTTCTTCTTGTTTTGTTTTGAGCATGCGATACATTATTACCAGTAGCAGGTCTTTTACCTGTAACTATACAAACTTTAGACATTTAGAAACCCTCCCTGGGCATTAATTTAATTATTATCAATACAATATCTCGATAATTCTAGTAGTTTTTTCATTAAAAGTAAACTGAAAACTATGTTAAATTTTACTGCTATGATAAAACATGGCTGTTTGAGCTTTTAGCTTGGAGTGCCTCCTGCTTCGGAGGATTCTTGAATATCTTTATCAAAAGCAAAGTTATCGCCTGAGTTTATAAGTTGACTAGAAGTCGGATTATAATTTTTTGCAGGAGGAGTTGGGTCATTGTCAACTTTTGTTGTTTGACTACTTGATTGATTATTCACTTGAGGATAATTTTGTATAGTGCTAGATGAAGGTATACTATTATTTGGTATTTGTTTTGTTAGTGTATAGTTTTTAGTATTGTCTGTTTTTTGCTTAGAGGTATCTTGATTTATGTTTGTTGATTGTTGGTTTTGCTCATTAGTAGATGTTTCATCTTGTTTTGTAGCGTCTGTAGCACTATTACTAGAAGTGCTTTGAGAGTTAGAAGATGAATTATTAGTAGGGCTAGGAATAGGGAAAATACTACTATTTTGATTTGTTGAACTGTCTTTTTTAGTAGTAGATCCAGAAACGAGCATCGTTGACCCTGAAGATGCTGGCTTATCTTCTTTGGGTAAGTAAAGATCACCTGTTTGACCACATGCTGATAGCCCAATAATACCAGCTGAAATAAATATTAGAGGTAATAGTTTTTTCATTATTATTTATATAATTTTGTAAATATACGCTAAGTTTAAATTTAGCAATAAATATTGATATTAGCAATTGGATTATCTATTTAAAGTTTAAAATGTTAAAATTTTATAACTTTTATTTTTTAGTTATCATTCATGGATTTTGTTGATTTTGCTGGAGTTGGTGAAGTAACTGTAAAAGCACTAGCTAAATATAATTTACATACTCCAGAAGATCTATTAACCATTTTTCCTAAAGAGTACAAAGATACACGCTATATAACTGCGATAAGAGATTTAGTAAGCGATAAAAAGTTATTAATAGAAGGTAGAGTTAGTAATATAAGCTATAAAAAATTTGGCAAGAAGTTTTTACGCTTTACAGTAAGTGATGAGACGGGTATTTGTACGATTGTGTTATTTAAGTTTTATCCTAATCAAATAGCTACGTTGGAAAAAGCACAGTTTGTTAGGTGTTATGGTAAAGCTGAGTTATCTTTAAATCCACAGATGGTACATCCAGAGTGGGCAGTGGTAAGTAATGGTAATAGTTCGTTAGAACAAAAGCTATCTGCTGTTTACAAGATTAAAAAAGTTTCTGATAAACTTATAGTAAGGATAATATCTAAAATTTTGTATGAGAAAAAAGTTATCAACATATTGCCACAAGAGTACTTAAAACAGTATGGTTTAATGAGTTTTGTTGATGCTCTTTATTATGTTCATGCGCTAACAAACTCAATTGATGATAAATACTTATTTAAAGCGAGATGGTCAATTAAGTTTGAGGAGATGTTGGCTTATAAATTAGCAGAAGAAAGTATTAAAAAAGATATGACTAAACCAATGTCTGCAAAGCTTTCTTTAAGTTTAAGTGATAAGCAAAGCTTCCTTAAAAAATTTCCTTATAGTCTTACAAATGCACAATTTCATGCAATTAATGAAGTTTTGACTGATATGGGTCAAAAAAACACTATGATAAGACTTCTTCAGGGTGATGTTGGGGCTGGTAAAACTATTGTGGCAGCGATGGCATTGTATGCTACTGTGAAATCAGGATATCAAGCAGCAATAATGGCACCAACAGAGATTTTAGCTGAGCAGCATTTTAGTTTTTTAGCTGAGTATTTTTCTTATTTTGACATTGAGGTTGTACCTTTGTTGGGTAAATTGACTGCAAAACAAACTAGAGAGAGTCTTGAGAAGATAAAAACTCTTAAAGACTGTGTCGTTGTTGGTACTCATGCGATTTTTCAAGATAGAGTAGAGTACTGTAATTTAGGTTTAGTCGTTGTTGATGAGCAACATAGATTTGGTGTTGAGCAACGTTTAGCTCTAATAAATAAAGCTTCGGCTAATGGTAATAACTTAGCCCCTCACCAGCTTATAATTTCTGCCACTCCAATTCCTAGGACATTGGCTATGACGCTATATGGTAATTTGAAGTTATCTATACTCGATGAGTTACCTCCTAATCGTAAGCCAATTGTGACAACTGTTTTAAATCGCGCAAAAAAAGAAAGTCTAATTACAAAGCTTAAAGATGCAGTATCTAGAGGTGAGCAAATTTATTGGGTTTGTCCACTTGTTGAAGAGTCTGAAGATCTTGATTTTCTACAAGATGTCAAAACTCTACATAAAGAGCTATCAGATTATTTAGGTCAAGAGAGAGTAGGACTTGTATATGGTAGTATGAAGTCTAAAGAAAAGCTTGAAGAAATGAATGCTTTTAAATCAGCAAAATATGATGTGCTTGTGGCGACAACAGTTATAGAAGTTGGAGTAGATGTACCAAATGCCAGCATTATGATAATTGATAATGCAGAGAGATTAGGAATATCTCAACTTCATCAGCTTAGAGGTAGAGTTGGTAGAGGAGCAAAAGAGAGCTTTTGTATACTTTTATATGGTGATAGAATTAGTGAGGTTGGTAGAAAGAGATTATCTCTAGTTAGAGAGTCGCAGGATGGTTTTTATCTTGCCGAAAAAGATTTAGAAATTCGTGGAGCAGGAGATATTCTTGGCAAAGAGCAGTCAGGTGTTTCGACATTTAAAACTTTTGATATAAATGAGTATTACGATAATTATGAGAAAGTTGCTCAACTTGCTGAGATGATTCTTGAAAAGGATCCATCTGTTGCAAAAAAACTAGTAGATAAGTGGTTTAACAAAAGAGTTAATTATGTGGATGTGTAAGAAATGATTTTAGCAAGTATAGTAGCAATAGTTATAGCTTTATTATTTACTTTATTAATGGCTAGACTTCTTTATAAATCTTGTGTTAGGAAAGGTAAGTTATCGACAAAAGACTATATTATAAATGCGATAATTTTAGCTTTTGTATTTTTTTGTTTAAGTAGTTTTATTTATGTCGTTTTATTAAATATTCTTTATTAAATTTCTGTTGTCTAATTTTCTAAAAAAGCTTAATATTTGCCTTAATTATTTTTCTAAGTAGTTGTGAGTATGTATTTTATTGTTATTTTTTTAGTTATAGCATTATCTGCTTTGTGTATGCTCTATATGCTATATAAGCTTTTAAAAGGTCATGATCAGTATCCTGTACAAAAGCTATCTCAAAAAGTCGCTTTAGCATGTACAGGAGTAATTTCTTTTGTGGCTGATACTATAGGTGTAGGTAGTTTTGCAGTTAATATTGCTATTGCAAAGACTTTTAAATTGGCGAAAGATATTGAACTTCCAGGATTTGTGAATGGGGCTCAAATTATACCAGGTGCTATTGAAGCTGTATTTTTCTTAGGTGTGTTGCATGTTGATTTTATTACTTTGGTAGTTCTTGTACTTGGAGCTACTCTGGGTGGATTTATTGGGGGTACATTTGCTTCAAAAATTAATGCTACAGCTATTAGGCTTATTATGATATTTGCATTTGTTGGTGTTATTCTTTTATTACTTGGTAATTTGTTTAATATCTTACCTGTAGGGGGCGATCTGATGAAGCTATCGGGTATTAAGCTTGTTGTTGGTTTTATAGGAATGTTTTTTGCGGGATTTTTGGTTTGTTTTGGAGTTGGGTTATTCGCTTTAGTTGAAGCTATACTGTTTTTACTTGGGATGTCGCCAAAAGTTGCATTTCCAATTATGACGACAGCAGGAGCTATTCAGCAACCTGTTACTACATTTGCCTTTCTTATGAATAATACAATACCTCTTAAAAAAGCTTTAATAGTTGGCTGTTTTGGAATTATTGGTGTATTTATTGGTGTTAATATTATTACAATGTTATCTGCAGATGGGTTGCATTGGTTATTAGTTGTAGTTATTGGCTATAACACAATATCATTGATTAGATCTTTTATAAAATCAAAAGGTAATCGAGCTTAAAAATTACTTTATTGCTGTTATAATATTCTTTGTATTTTAATATTTTTCCAATAAGAGGATTTATACAATGGCAGTGATCAAGACTGAAGATTTAATAAATAGTGTTGCAGAAGCACTTCAATATATTTCTTACTATCACCCAAAAGATTTTGTTGATGCAATGTATGAGGCATATCAGCGTGAGGAGTCAAAGCCAGCAAAAGATGCAATGGCTCAAATCCTTATAAACTCAAGAATGTCAGCAACTGGTAAACGCCCGATTTGCCAAGATACTGGTATGGTTTGTGCATTTGTAAAAGTTGGTATGGATGCGAAACTTGATAAAACAGATAGAACTATCACAGAGCTTGTTAACGAGGGTGTAAGAAGAGGTTATGCTGATGAACATAATCCTCTAAGAGCATCTATGGTTTTTCCTCCACATGGAGCTAGAAAAAATACCAAAGATAATACACCTGCAATTGTGCATATTGATTTAGTTCATGGTGATAAAATAGAATTTGATATTGCTGCAAAAGGCGGTGGATCAGAATTTAAGTCAAAATTTAAAGTATTAAACCCTAGTGATAGTATTGTTGACTGGGTTGAAGAAATGCTACCAACTATGGGTGCTGGGTGGTGTCCTCCAGGAATTATTGGTATTGGTATTGGTGGTACTGCTGAGAAAGCAATGCTTTTAGCGAAAGAGTCTCTTGGTGAAGAAATCAATATGCAAGATATCATTAAGAATGGTCCTCAAAATGAAACTGAGCAATTAAGACTAGATATATATAACCGTGTTAATGCTCTAGGTATCGGTGCACAAGGTCTTGGTGGTTTAACAACTGTTTTAGACGTTAAAGTAAATGAATATCCTACACATGCAGCATGTAAGCCTGTAGCACTTATTCCAAACTGTGCTGCTACACGTCACGTACACTTTACATTAGACGGCTCCGGTGCTGTAGATTTACCTGCTCCTAAATTAGAAGATTGGCCTGTAATCGAGCAAGATCAAAATGATGATGTTAAAAGAATAAATCTTGATACTGTTACTAAAGAGGAGATTGAATCTTTAAGATCTGGCGATAATATTTTACTAAGCGGTAAAATATTAACAGGTCGTGATGCAGCCCATAAGCGTTTACAAGATATGTATGAAGCTGGAGAAGAGTTTCCAGTAAGCTTAAAAGATAGGTTTATATATTATGTGGGGCCTGTTGATCCGGTTGGTGATGAGGTTGTGGGACCTGCGGGCCCAACTACGGCTACACGTATGGACAAGTTTACACCATTTATGTTAGAGAAAGCTGGTATTGCTGGTATGATAGGTAAGTCTGAAAGAGGTCAGGCAACTATTGATTCGATTAAGAAGAATAAAGCTGTATATCTTATGGGTGTCGGAGGGGCTGCTTATTTGATATCTAAATCTATTAAAAAAGCTGAAGTTGTTGCATTTGCTGATCTTGGTATGGAAGCAATTTATGAGTTTGAGGTTGAAGATATGCCTGTAACTGTAGCTGTTGATTCACTAGGGGTGTCAGCACACCAACAAGGTCCTAAGTTATGGAAAGCAAAAATTGCAGAAATTAAGAAGTAGTATTTTAATATTCTGTGATATGATTGCAATTGAGTCAATAACCATAAGGGGTTAAAAAATGAAAAAAATATTATTAGCAGTCGCTATAGTTGTCCCTTTTATAACTTTTGCAGATTCTGGTAGTTCTAATACTGCTGCGAATAGTCAGCAACAACAAAACTTCAATGCTCAAAAAGCAAAAGTTAGTGAAAGAATACAGAAGCAGATTACAAAAATGCAACAAAAATTAGACAAAATGCAGCAAGCAAAAGCATGTGTTGATAAAGCAACAACAAAAGATGCAATGAAAGCTTGTAAACCTAGTAATAATGGTAAAAAAAATCATAAGTAATTATTCAAAAAATAATTTTCTAAAGAATAGATTTAAAGGTTGAGTTATGGAAGATATCGTATTCTTTATTATAAGAATATTTTTTGTTGTTTTGGCAGTATCTGTAATAGCAACAGTAATAACTGTTCTTATTAGAAAGTCTAAGCAGAGTGATGATTCAAATACAACACCTAATAGATCTAAAAAATAACCTCTCTATTCATTAGGTTCTAAGGACATATACATAATGTTATAAGAAGGTTTCTATTACCTAAATGGTAATTTCAATTTGATTATCTTCAGGATCTAGAATAACGCTTTCATAATAACCATCACCTGTAGTTCTAGGTTGTCCAATTATTTTGTAGCCATCGTTTTCTAATTGTCTGGTAAGTTTATTAACCATTTTTTTATTACCTACAGAAATAGCAGGATGAATTAGACCAAACTTTTGTGAAGTATTTTTAAAGGTTTCATTACCCATGCTTTCTGAATGCATAATTTCTAATCTACAACCTGACTCAAAAGAAATGAAATATGAGGAAAAACCTTTAGTATTGTTTATATATTTTTCATTAGCAGTACCATTAAAATATTTACAATAAAAATTTTTCATTATTTCAATGTTATTAGCCCAAATTGCAACATGTTCAGTTTTCATGTGGATTATATTTGTTGGATGTGATTAATAATTAATCTTAGTCTTTTTATATGATATATTCTATATTATTTGACTTTGAAGAATATAAGTAATGAATAAAGATAAAATCTTTGAGTTTATAAAGAAAGTTCAGGCGATAGCACATACAGGAGTAGTTTACTCAAAGTGTGAATATGCGCTAGATAATTATCATGAACTTCTTGAGTTAAGTACAAAAATGCTCCATGAATATATAAAATCAGATGTTCAACCATATGATATTTATTTAGACACTCATTATCCAACTCCTCAGCCAGGAGTTAGAGTAGTTATATTTAAGGATGGTAAACTATTGATGGCTCAAGATGCAGATACTCCAGGAGAATGGACCATACCTGGGGGATGGTGTGATATAGATCTCTCGCCAGTTGAAACCTGTGTCAAGGAGGTTAAGGAAGAAACTGGATATGATGTTAAGGTTACTAAGTTTTTAGCATTAATGGATCGTAATAAATATACTCAAAGTGAGATATATAATGTCTATAGTTTAGTTTTCTTGGCTGAAATTTTAGGGGGTGAGAATAGTCCTAATTTTGAGGTTGATGAGGTTAAATTTTTTGATTTGGATAATTTACCTAAATTATCACATAAAGTAACAAAAAAAGAGTTGGATATTATATTAGCAACATATGAAAACAATCAAATATATTACGAGTAGGGTTTACATTTAGATTATAGGTAAATACCATTTGTACTAAATTAGTATAAATGGAAAATAAAATGATAATCTTAGGTGTGCATCTAACAATAATTTTAAAGTTTATAGTGACACTTTTAGCTATAATTAATCCTTTTTCTATCTCTGGAATATATTTAGATACAGTTGATGCATTAGGCAAAAAAGAACAGAATGTTTTTGCTTTTACTGTGGCAATCACAGTATTAACAACTCTCATAATAGTAACTTGGATTGGAATTAGTGTTTTAAATGCGTTTGGGATAAATATTGATGCTTTTAGATTTGGGGGAGGCATTATAGTACTTTTCTTTGGTTTGAGAGTTATTGGCGTTATCCCTCAAATGCCAAGCTCGAAAACTCAACAAGACCCTAAAAAACTAGCAATTGTACCAATTGCAATTCCATTAATTGCTGGGCCTGGTTCATTAGTTGCTACAATTTCAGATGTTCATGTATATTTTATAACATCTGAATCTAAAGTTGTGGCCTCAGGATGTATATTAATTGTTACTATGATGCTTTGGATATTCTTTAGGGAGCTGCCTAGAATTCTTGATGTTTTAGGGCATCATATTATGGATATTATTGCTAAAATAATGGGATTATTTTTAACAGCATTAGCTGTTGAAATGATGTTTGATGGAATTAAAGGATTCTTCTTTTAGATTTTTTTAGTTGATTAAAAATAACTTGACTTTATTATGAAGGCTTATGAGAATGATTAAACATATTATGAGTAGGAGGTATGTTAAACTATGAAGATGATAATTAAATTACTATGTTTATTTTTGACTGCATTTACCGTTGAAATAGTGCTCGATGGAGTTGATGATTTCTTTTTCTTTTAATGAATTGAATATGTAGGAGGAATTTAATGATAAAAGTGTTTGGAATAAACAATTGTACTAGCGTTAGGAATGCTCTTAAATTTTTTCAAGAGAAAAATAAAAAGGTTGAATATGTGGATTTAAGGAAGGAAAAACCCTCATGGCAAGAGATGCGAAAAATAAAGCAGATTGGTAAGTTTAAAATTATTGATTTATTTAATTCTAATGGCAAACTTTTTGCCGAAATGGATGTGCAGAATAAACTTGATAGCTTATCTGAAGAGGAGGCTCTCAAACTATTAGTTACAGAAGCTTTATTATTTAAAAGACCTTTAGTAGTTGATGGTGATTATGCTAGAACTGGCTGGAATAAAAAAGAATATCAAGAAAGGTGGGGATAATTTTCTTATTAAGAATCTTGAGCATTTACTTCTGCTTTAGCAGCAGCTATCTGAGCATCTAAACTAGCCGCTTTTGAAAGATTTTGTTCTGCTTTTGCATTTAGTACAGCAGCTTGATCTTTCTCATACTGAGATTTTGAACTACTTTCTTTTGACTCTTTATCAAGGTTACTAGCATCAGTTATTAGGTTGTCCGCTTGTAGCTTTTCATCTTGTGCTTTTTGATTAAGATCTTGCTGTTGTTGCTCTAAATTTGCTAAAGCTTGTTCTTTTTTGTTAGGTCCACAAGATGCCAGTAGGAGTGTACAAGTTCCTGCAACTACTAAAGTTGTTAATGTTCTTTTGAAGTTCATTTATTTCTCCTTTATATATTCTAATGTATGTATTCCCTAGCTTAGAGATGGATTATCTCATGCTATGATAAATATTATGATAGAGAAAGGTATATTAGTAAATATTAAATTGTATAGTTTAGGTGTTTCTATATTTTCTATTAATAAACTATTTAAAATAAATTAACTGCATGGAGAAACATTAAAAAACAAAATAAAGTTATAACTCCAGCAGTAACATTTAATTCATTTTTATTGCAGAAAATTGAAATTAAAAACCACACTATGATTCCAATAGCTATACCTGTTGATATTGATGAAGATAGTGTCATCATTATAATTGTGAAGAAAGCAGGAGTTGCTTGGACAAAATCATGCCAGTTTACTTTTGCTACTTGCTGCATCATCATTACCCCGATTAGTACAAGTGCTGGGGAGATTACTTCTATTGGGATTGAACTTATTAATGGAGAGAAAAATAGAAAAGGTAAAAACATTAGTCCAGCGAATATTGCTGTAAGACCAGAGCGAGCTCCCTGAGCGATACCTACACCAGATTCAACAACAACAGTTGATGGGCTTGATCCTAATATTCCAGACACTGTTGCACAACCAGCATCAACAAGAAAAGTTCTCTTAAGCTCTTTATCTGCGGGAGAGCATTTCTTTCTCATGCTACTATAGTGACTAGATATGGCTCCGGTTCCATCAAAGAGACTTAAAAAGCAAAAGGTAAAAATTGTTGGTAAAATTGCAAACTTTAAGCCATTGATAAAGTCAATTTTTCCAATTAATGAAAAATCAGGTAAGCTCATTATGTGATCTGGAAGTGATACTATTTTATCATGGCTAAAATAAGAAATAGGGAATGATAATATATATCCAATAACAATTACTATAATAATTGAGGCTGGGATTTTTTTTATAAAGAGAATTATTAGTAAAATTAAGCATACTAAAAATAATATTATATGCGGATTAATACTCTCAAGAGTTAATAATCCCTCATGTGAGGTTATGAAGTGAGTATTTACAAACCCAATATAGGCTATAAAAAGGCCTATACCTGCACCTAAAGACTGTTTTATTGATTTTGGAAGACTAAGCATTATTTTAGTACGGATGTTTAGTATCACAAGTAAGCTGAAAATTATTCCAGACCAGAATGTTGCTCCTAATGCTGTCTGCCATGGTAGGTGATAAACAGATACGGCTGTGTATGCGAAGAAAATATTCATTCCCATTCCAGGGGCAATCACAAAGGGATTGCGTGTGAAAAGCCCCATTGTTATGCTACCAAGCGCCGATAATACTATGGTGCTTGTAACTAGAGCGTTAATAGGCATTCCAGTAGATGCTAAAATCTTAGGATTAACTACAATAATGTATGAAATTGCGAGAAAGGTTGCAAGACCTGCGAAGAACTCTTTTTTTATTGATGTATTATTTGCTTTTAGATTAAAAAAAGTTTCTATTTTGTGTAACATCTTGGAGGTAATAAAATACTAAAGGCTATATTTTAGTGTTTAGTATAAGAAAAGTCTATCTAACTTTTTATTTATTGTATTTTGCCACGCAATGTTATATTCCATATATCAATTACTATATCATTTTCAGTTACATAAAACTTATCGTAAAGATTAATTGTTGGATCACAATGAGGTACTATCATTTCTACAACCTCACCAACACGCGGTAAATTACTTCCGGTGACTTTACCATGCTCATCGCCAAAACCATCCCAATCATATTTTAAATTTGGATGACTTATAATTTGTGGTAGAGTGATTTCCTTATATATTGCCTTGGTTCCTGCATCAACAGTTACATGGGTTTTTGTGTTTGCACTTATGACGGTGGTTAGTAGTGTCATCGCTGCTCTAAAGGTTATGGTTTTATCTATGTCATAGTATTCTTTATCCATAACAGTGTATGATCCTGGCTGTATTTCAGTTACACCGTCTATATTGCAATCAATTTCAAACGTACCAGTTCCAGATCCTGATTGTATTAGATTAGATAAACCTGTGGCCTGCTCTATTTGTGATTTTAGTTGACTTGCACGATTTAAAAGTCGTTCTGAAGCAATAACTCGTTGTTGCATATCTTTGATATGTTGTAGATGCCCAGCATAGCACTGAATCCCTTTCATCTGTAAATGTTTTTTCTCATGAGTGATTGTAGCAAGTTCCAAAGCATTAGTAAAATCTACACCAGTGCGACTAATGCCCGCATCGATATCAATAAGTATATTAATCTGTTGTTGAAGTTGTTTCCCTAGTATATCTAACTGTTGGATATTTTCTAGAGAGTCTGTAACAACAATTGTTTCTGGAGACAATTTAAGAATTCCAGCAAGAGTTTTAAGCTTTTTGTCTGTAACGATCGGTGATGTGATTAGTAAATTCTTTATGCCAGCTTTTGTGAGTTCTAAAGCCTCAGTAGGCTTGGTTATTGAGATTCCGATACTTCCATAATCTAACTGTAGCTTACATATGTTTGGGCATTTATGGGTTTTAGCGTGTGGTCTTACTTGCTTACCTTTAGTTTTAGCAAATTCTTGCATTTGTTTAATGTTATCAATAAGTTTTGTTTTATCAATAACTAGACATGGTGTATCAAGTTCAAGTTTATGCTTACCAACTATATTGTTTCTCATATATTATCTCTCTAAAACTATAATTAATATCTTGTCAAATCTTTATATATCCTCCCGTAACCGACTCAATTAAAGATTTTAATTCTAACTCTAATAGAGAAGATACTACTTGGTTATATGGTAAGTTTGATCTTGTGATAATTGCATCTAAAGTTGTTAGTTCTATATCTATGCTATTTAAAACGGTCTCTTCGGATGAGTTAAGGCTTTTGTGATTATTTGTTTTTAATAAAGTATTAGGTTTTTTTGCATTTGTTGATTTTATATTAATTTCTTCAAGTATATCGGCTAGATCACAAACTAATTTAGCTCCTTGTTTGATTAGGTCATTACATCCCTCACTAGTTTTGCTGAAAATATTTCCAGGTATTGCAAAAACTTCTTTATTTTGTTCTAGTGCTAGTTGAGCAGTGATTAGAGAGCCACTTTTTTTGGCAGCTTCAACAATTACAACTCCTTCTGCTAAGCCACTAATTATGCGATTTCTTTGAGGGAAATTATGACGCAGAGGAGTTGTGCCTAGAGCAAATTCAGAAATTATTAAGTTATTGGATTCTATAATGTTGTTGTGAAGTTCTCTATTAGAACTTGGGTATGTAATATCTACACCTGTGCCAACTACAGCTATGGTATTAAGATTATTTTTAATTGCGTATTTATGTGCTAGAGTATCAATACCATATGCAAGACCGCTTATTATAGATATCTGTGATGATTGAAGATCAGTGCAAAGCTTTTCGGTTGCATTTTTTCCGTAAGTAGAATGATTCCTTGCTCCAATTATTGCTAATTGAGGTTTTTTTAGTAGTTCGATGTTTCCCGAACAATATAATATTATAGGAGGGTTTGCTATTTGTTTTAGGTTTTTAGGATAGTTCTTATCTAAAAAGTTTAGTATTCGGTTTTTAGGATTTGTTAACCATTTATTAACTTTTTCTAAATATTGTTCATATTTATGTACGTTTAAAAAATCAATAGTTTCTTGACGTAGAGATAAAATTTCTGAGTACTTAGATGGATTTTTTATAATATCTTCAAGGCAAAGATTTTTTGATATGGCTTTTAAAAAGCGATGAATTCCGAAATATGGAGCTTGAGATAAAATAACTATATTTTTCGTGGTATTTTGCATTACAGGGTGGTGGTTGCCATTGAGTTATCTGTTATTTCTTGTAAAGAATTTACTACTAACATTATAGAATAGTGATCAGACACTCTATAAATAAAGCCATATCCAATATATCTTGGAGGAACAGGGTAGCCATCCGTTCTTGTTGCAGGTTCATATAAGATCATTTCCGCACCTACTTTTAGTCCATCTGAAGACCCTTTATTTAAAAGAATGCTGTTAAAAGATGATGAGAATGTGTTTGTATTCATAACGTCTTCCATAACGTTTGCTATAATTCTATCTTTGATTCTAAAAGTTTCATCCGGAAGTTTTTCAGAAACAATATCATCTGGAATCACATAGTCACCAACACTTGCTTCACGACTCAGATTATTAACTTTTAATGCTGTTATACCCTCATAAGTAAATTTATATGTTGCAGATCCTAGTCTATAAATCTTCAGATCATTATTAAAGTTAGCAATTGGCTTAGGTTTGGATACTATAATAAAGTTACTATTATCATCTTTTGCAGTATATTGTTTGTTAGCAAATATTGTAAAATTAGGGCCTAAAACCGGTCTTTTTTCACGAGAGTCATAAATTTCAGAGGTATCATCCAATTGATTACCATTAAGAAGGTATACATTTGAGAAGAATTTGTGATATTCTGCTGGTCGCAGATGTTTTAGACTTTGCTCAATATTATCAATTTGCTCAACTAGCTTGCTTTCAATAGATATTTCAACTCTTTGGTTAATTGCTCTATTTGCGCTAGAGTCATTTGGGGCGATAGGATCTTGATATCCCATAGCTTTTATTGTGATACCATCTGCTGGCTCTATTCCATCATTGGGTTCAAGTCCTTTTTTAACTAAATACTCTCTAACGCTAACGGCTCTATTTTGTGATAATCGTATGTTGTGTTCGGTTAATAAATTTTTATCAGTAATAAGGTCTGAATCAATTTTGCCTGCGTAGCCTCTTATTGTGAATCTAGTAGTACCTGTAAGTTTTAAGTACGCATATAGTTTATTTAAAACTGCTTTGGCTTGGTCATTTAGCGTGAAGCTATCAGTATCAAATTTGATATTTGTTTCTATTAAATCTGTACCTTCTTGTCTTAATATGCAGATGAACGATTTGTCACTCTTAAGCATTTGTGGTGTACAGTACTTTAATGTTGGAAATGAAAGAGGTTTATTGTCTTGTGTGTCTTTCTTATCCACAGTGTCGCAGCTTGTAATAATATTTGTAAGTGCTACTAAAAGAACAGCGTATAATAATTTCTTCATGCTTTATGTATCTAAAGAGATTCTCTATGAAAGTTATTCTACTATAAATCTATTACATTTGTGTAGAGTATTTGAACATTTTGATATCGATGTGAAAGGCTTTTTGTATAAAGATTAGATGACTAAGAATTATAAATATGGTATCTTGAAAGGCAAAGTACTAATTATAGAAAATGATATGAAAATTGCATCAGATAGTTTTGTGAAAATGCATTTTAAGTTTAGGCTAAAAGATGGTTCTATTGCCGAAGATACAGAAAATTATAATAGACCTTTTATATTTCAGATGGGACAAGGGTGTTTTACTGATAAGGTTGAGGATGAGCTTTTAGGAAGCTCTATTGGCGAGAGTAAAAGGGTTGTTTTAATGCCTGAGGAAGCTTTTGGTGAGAAGCATCCTGCAAGTATTTATTCTGTACCAAAATATAGATTTCCTAAGGATATGGAATTAGAAGAAGGATTAATAGTATCTTTCAGCCAAAAAGATGGTTCTAAGCTTCCTGGATTAATTATAGAAATTGGTGAGAGTGATGTGATGGTTGATTTTAATCATCCACTGTCAGGTCAAATAATAGTTTTTGAGGCTAAAATATTAGATATTGCTGATGAGGAAGGTAAGTTAAATGAAGATATTGCTAGCTAATCCTCGTGGTTTTTGTGCAGGCGTTAGTAGGGCTGTGGAAACGGTTGAGAAAGTTTTAGAGGTTGAGAAGTCTCCAGTATATGTGCGTCATGAAGTAGTTCATAATAAAGTTGTAGTAGACTCATTAAAGAAGAAGGGTGTTATTTTTGTCAAGGAAGTTGATGAAGTTCCTGATGATTCAGTATGTGTTTTTAGTGCTCATGGAGTCTCTTTAAAAGTTGAAGAAGAAGCAGCTAAAAAAAATCTAGTACTTTATGATGCCACTTGTCCTTTAGTTACAAAAGTTCATAGAGGTGTTAGGCTAGCTAGTAATAATGATGCTGAGTGTGTTCTTGTTGGACATAAGGGACATCCAGAAGTTCAAGGCACTATGGGTCAATACCGTAGTAGTAAGGGTGCTATATATTTAGTTGAAAATGAAGCTGATGTAGCTAAACTAAAAATTAATGATCCAGATAATCTTTACTATGCAACACAGACAACTCTTTCTGTTGATGAGACGGAAAATATAATACAAGCTTTAAGAGATAAATATCCTAATATAAAAGGACCTAAAAAAGAAGATATTTGTTATGCAACACAAAATCGTCAAACTGCGATAAAATCTATGCTTAAAGAAATCGATGTGTTAGTTGTTGTAGGATCGAAAAATAGCTCTAATTCAAATAGGTTAAAAGAATTAGCCACACTAGAGGGGATGGATTCTTATTTGATTGACAATCCTTTGGATATTAAAAAATCTTGGTTTGAAGATAAGGAAACTTGTGGCGTAAGTGCTGGAGCATCAGCTCCTGAGTATCTTGTTCAACAGATAATTTCTAAAATATCTGAAGTTTGTGATAATAATGTTACAGTAGAAGAGTTTGAAGGTATTAAAGAAGAGATTTATTTTCCATTACCAAGACTTTTGAAGCAAAAAGTGATTACCAAATAAAGGTGGAATAATTTATGCAAAGATCCATAAGAGGCGCAACAACAATAGTAAAAGATACTAAAGAAAATGTTATCAAAGCGACAAAGGAGCTTTTATATTACATATTGACAAAAAATTCAGTGGATTCTAAAGATATAGTAAATATAATATTTACAGCTACATCAGATATAAGTTCGACTTTCCCTGCAGTTGCTGCACGTGAGATAGGATTGATTAATGTTCCTCTTATAGATTGTCATCAGATGATGTGTGATGATGCTTTAGAGCTTTGTATTAGAGTGATGTTGACATATAATACAGAAAAGAGTCAAGAAGATATTAGGCATGTGTATTTGCATGAGGCAAAAAAATTAAGGCCTGATTTAGTAATAGAATAAAGGGTTTGCTATGTGGTTATTAGAAAATATAGATATGAAAAAATCTAAATATATACTTCCTAGTTTATTTACTAGTGCTAGTTTGTTATTTGCATTTTTGGCTATTATATCAGCGTTCCAAGGGAGCTTTGTCTCATGTGCAGTATATATGTTGCTATCTGGTTTTGCAGATGCATTTGATGGTAGAGTAGCCAGATATACACATACACAGACAGAATTTGGTGCGGCTTTAGATAGTTTGGCAGATGTTGTTTCTTTTGGAGCAACTCCTGCTTTAGTTATGTATTTTTGGACATTGCATAATTTAGGTTCTTTAGGTGCGGCAATTTGTTTTCTATATTTGTTAGCAGTAGCCTTAAGATTAGCTAAATTTGATACTCAATTAGCACCTAAAGATCTTAGTGAAAATGATATAATTGAACGTAAGTTATATTTCTATGGTATGCCTTGCCCAGCAGGAGCTGTTACAATCTCAGGACTTATTTGGATGGGACAGAAAACTTTTGTTGGAGATTATGTATTTATAACGGTTCTTCTGACAGCTTTTACGGCTTTATATCTAGCATTTATGATGGTTAGCGATATTAAATTTAGAAGCTTTAAAGATAGTGATGGTCACGGTAATATTAGCAAAATTTATGTGATTTGTTTTATATTGATTATTTTAATGTTGTTTACTATGCCAGAAAAACTACTTTATTTAATAATGATAGGTTATGCATTATCTGGTCCAATTTCTCACTATAAATATAAACAAAAAATTAAGAATAGCGATTTTAATGCTAAATCTAGTGTTGATGGCAAAAAAATAGTTGACGCTGACTCTTAGTTTTTCACTTTCTTATCTATAAATATTAATCATTATTTAGATTTTGCTCACTACTCAGATTGGTGCTTGTTTTACTTGCTTGATTTCCTATGTTCAGATTGTTCTCGTTAGTGTTTTGTTGTGTAGGTGGAGGAGATACATATTTAAATTGATCTTCAGAAGTTGAGCATGAGACTAATATTACAGAAAGGGTACAAAGTGTTAAAAAAGTTATTGTTTTCATATTAAATATTTATTAATGAATAAGTTATTTATTATTAATAATAACAGATTTGTGTATAATTTAAGTAAACTAAACTGTTTATAATTTTGAAATGTTTACGTATAATGTTGCGGACAAGTGTGGGCAAAAAATATAGAAACATAAATTTTTAGGATTAATTATGCAAGATAACTCTCTTTCTTTAGTTCAGTTGATATGGCATGCAAACTTTATCGTTCAGCTTATAATGATAGCTTTGATTGCAATGTCTGTTTATTCTTGGGCTATTATGCTTGAGGTAAATAATCGTGTTAAAAAGTACTCTAATGAACAGGCGCAGTTTGATAAGTTATTTTGGGCAGGTCATCATATCCAAAAATTATACGATTACTACTTACAGCATAAAGAGAATATCTTTGGTAAATCAATAATATTTTGCTCGGCATTAAGAGAGTTTAACAATCTTAAAGAAACAGGTGTCTTAAAAGGAGATACTATACTTGAAGGTATGGAAAGGACTGTAAGTATAGCAATTGCTCAGGAAGCTAAAGAACTAGATAGAAAGCTTCCAGCTTTAGGTACTATAGGTGCTGTTGCTCCATATATAGGTTTAGTAGGGACTGTTTGGGGGATTATGTCATCATTTAATACTCTTGGTGGTGTTGAGCAAGCGACAATATCTGTTGTGGCTCCTCATATTGCAGAAGCTTTGATAGCAACAGCTTTAGGCTTGTTTGTTGCTATTCCTGCAGTTATAGGTCATAGTAGACTATCAAATCAAGTTGATGATGTGCTATCAAGCTATGAGTCATTCCAAGATGATTTATGTATTTTGCTTTTAAAAGAAGCACATAGGGATCAAGTACAACATCAAAATCAAGAAAGCTAATAAAGGCTTTTAGATATGAAAAAAAGAAATAAAAGATTTTATAGAAAAAGACGACCAATGGTACAGATCAATGTAGTTCCTTACATTGATGTTATGCTTGTGCTATTAGTTATTTTTATGATTACCACTCCTATTTTAACTCAAGGTGTGAAAGTTGATTTACCAAAAGCGAAGTCAGAGAAAATTCCATCTAATGATAGTAAGCCAATAGTAGTTACTGTAAATAAGCAAGGCGAGTATTTTGTCAACCAAGGTGTTAGTGATCCTAAAGCTCCATTAAGCCCAAATGAGCTTGCTAATGCTGTAGTTAACTTGTCACAGCAAAATCCTGGTAAACCAGTTTATGTCAGAGGTGATAGTAGTGCTAGTTATGGTGAGGTAGTAAAAGCAATGGCTCTTATTCAAAGAGCAGGGATTGACAAAGTGGGGTTAGTCACAGAAGATGGCAAATCTTAATTACCAGAAAATACTACAGTTTTGTAAAAAACAAATCGATCAGAATCCTTATGTAGTTAAGGCCTTACTTATTCATGTAGGCATAGTTCTGATTTTATATATTTTATCTTATATAAGTGTATTAAAATTTGATTCAACTTCAGCTTCATTAAGTGCCGAAGTTGCAAATACTCCAAAGCAATTACAAGTTATCCAGGCTACATCAATAAGTAGTAGTGAGCTTAATAAGCAGATAGCAAATTATGAAAACCGCCAGCAAGAGATACGTCAAGCTAGACAAGATGTAAAACAAGCTAAGCAAGAAGCCTTACAGAAACATAAACTCTTGATGAAACAAAAAGCCGAGGCAGAGCGTAAAGCTAAAATTGAAGCTCAAAAGCAAGCTGCTTTAGAAGCTCAACAAAAAGAACAAGAAAAACAACGTAAAATAGAACAAGAGAAGCAGGCTAAATTAGAAGCAGAGCAAAAAGCAAAAGAAGAAGCTAAGAAAAAGGCTGAACAAGAGAAACAACGTAAAATAGAGCAAGAGAAGCAGGCTAAATTAGAAGCAGAACGTAAAGCACGTCAAGAGAGATTAGCAAAAGCTAGAGCTGAAGCTATAGCAGCAGCTAAAAAAGAAGCAGAGCAGAACCAGGCTCAGAGGGCAATTGCTAGTTATATATTAGAGTATCAAACTAGAGTTGGCGATAATTGGATTAAAGATCCATGTAGAGGAATTTATAATTTACCTAGAGCTATTATTAGAAATGGTAATTTTATTAAGCTAACAGGTACTTCTGGTAGTTATATGTGCGATCAATCTCTGATTAATGCTATTAAGAATACAACACCTCCGCAAATTTCAAATAGTGCGGCAAGAAAAACAATACAAACAGAAAATATAAGTTTTATATTTAAACAAACTTAAATAAGGAATAATAATGAAAAAAATCATTGCGAGCTTTTCAATATTAATTTTTTTAGTATCAAATATATACGCAGATTTAGTTGCAGAAGTAACAACAGGTGTTATACAAAAACCTTTAGTTTCGGTAATGAGTAATAATGTTATAGATCAATTTCCTCAAGATGTAGACTCTGTAATAGTTGCCGATCTTAATCATAATGCTAAATTACAAGGTTCAGATACTATAAAGTATGAAATAAAACAAAAAGAAAATGTTCCTTGGAGTAAAATAAAAGCTGATTATGTAGTTTTAACTAAATATACAAAAAATTCTTATAATAACTATACGGTAGAAGTAGAGATTCTAAAGAGAAATGATACAAGCTACATCCAGGCTATCACATATAAAAATATAAATATTTCTCTTATGAGAACATTAGCACATAAGATTTCAAATTATGTTTATAAAAAGCTTACAGGAGAGCAAGGTTTTTTCTTGACAAAATTAGCATATGTTAAAGTAAGTAATCCATATGCTAGATATGGCAGAATTTATGAGCTTATTATCTCTGATTATGATGGATTTAATAAACATACTGTACTACGACAGTCAGATAATCCTATTGCAACACCATCATGGTCAGCAGATGGGCAATATATAGTTTATTCAAGCTATAGTGGTGGTAGTATGGGAGTTTATGAGCTACAAATAGCTACAGGAAAAGTTACTCGTTTATCTAACTATCAAGGTATTAATAGTTCACCGTCATTTTCACCTGATGGTAAAGATATAGCATTAGCCCTATCTAAAGGTTACTCAGACCAAACAAATATATATATAATGAATTTAGCTACAAAAGCTCTTAAGAGATTAACTATTAATGGCATAAATACAGCACCAAAATTTTCACCAAATGGTAGAAGTATAGTGTTTACATCAGATAGAGATAATGGCAAACCAAATATTTATGTAGCTCCAGTAAACTCAAAATATCCACAATCTTCAAGATTAAGTAGTAAGATATATCAAGGTTATGAGCCTAACTATACACCTAATGGTAAAGATATAGTGTTTATGTATCAAAAATCTCGTTCAAGTGGTATCCAAATAGCAGATTTTAATTTAGCTAGTGGAGATATAACAACTTTGACAAAAGGTAAATCTGATAGCTCGCCGACTGTTTCACCATATGGAGATATGATTGCGTATATTTCTACAAATTCGCAAGGTTATAGTTCTTTAGATATGGTATCATTAGATGGAAGTAATCAATTTAGTGTTGAAAAAGCTGAGAATGGTAATACCTTAATTCAGTCACCAAGTTGGTCACCAAAAAACTATTAAGAGGTTCTAGATAATGAGGGTTTTTACTAAATTTTATGCTTTTACTGTTATTGCAACCTTGATGACAGGGTGTGCTTGGTATCAAGGTCCTCCTTTACAAGCAAATGCAGATGCTAATCTTGATGGTTCTGCATTAAATGAAACAACAGGACCAGGATTTTTTAGTACACTTAAATCTGGACAAAAGTATGGAAGTGGAGATACTGGGTTTGCTGATAATGGTGGTAATTTTGAAACCACAAGTTTTGATAATGTTGCGTAATAAAATAAATAGGAGTTGTAAGTTATGAAAAAAAGTCTTTTAGGAATAGTAGTGATAAGTTCTATGCTTATTTTAGCGAGTTGTTCTAGTACTAGACCAGATAATAGTGATTTAATTAAAGATAAATATGCTGGTGTGGATAGTTCTCAAGCATTAGAAATGTCTTCACAAATTTTTGGTTCTGATAGTTTAAGCTCTGACGAAGTTGATCAAATGAAAAAAGAACTTATGGATATCAATTGTAGATCTGTATACTTTGGTTTTGATAGCTATAATGTTACAGATGATGCTAAAGAATGTTTAGATAAAACAGCTGATTATCTAATAGCACATCCAAATCAACCTATTAAATTATCAGGTAATACTGACCCAAGAGGAAGCGAAAAATACAACTTTAATCTAGGTCAGAAACGTGCGGAATCTGTTTATAACTATCTATTAGATAAAGGTGTGAAGAAAGATCAAATATGTGTGGTTAGTTATGGAAAACTAAAACCTGCAGCTGAACCAACTAAATTCTATGATGAATTCTGTACAGATGGTGTAAATGATGCTTGTATGTATAAAGCTTCTGAAAAAGCATACTATCTAGATAGAAGAACAGAGCTTGATTTTGGCGTTAAGTGTGATCAAAGTGAATCATCTAGCCAGGCTATTAACTAAATCTAATTTTATCTTTATCTATTTTTTTTTATCAAATTAATCTACAATAGTCGAATAATTTTTTATTTAATTTAATTATTATGATTAAAATTCCTAAGATTGGTTTTGTTAGTTTAGGCTGTCCTAAAAATCTTGTTGATTCTGAACGCATCATAACAAAATTAAAAGCAGAAGGTTATGACTTAGTTGATAGCTACAATAATGCTGATATGGTTATTGTAAATACATGTGGATTTCTAAATTCTGCTATTGATGAGTCTTTAGAGGTTATTGGTGAAGCGATAGCTGAGAATGGTAAGGTTTTAGTAACAGGGTGCCTTGGAAATAAGGCTGATTTAATTAAAGAAAAACATCCAGAAGTTCTAAGTATTACAGGACCTCAGGATTATGAGAATTTAATAGAAGCAGTACATACACATGCACCTATATTTGCTAATGATTTTGTATCTTTAGTTCCTCCACAAGGAATTAAACTTACTCCAAGACATTATTCATATTTGAAAATTTCTGAAGGATGTAATAATACTTGTACTTTTTGTATTATTCCTGATATTCGTGGTAAGTTAAAAAGTCGTTCCATAGACAATATCATGAAAGAAGCTGAAAAACTTAAAAATGCTGGTGTTAAAGAGTTACTTGTAATATCTCAAGATACTTCTGCGTATGGTGTCGATATTAAATATAAGTCTGGTATTTGGAATAATAAAGAATATCAAAGTAATATCTTAGATCTTGCTACAGCACTTGGTGATTTAGATATGTGGACAAGGCTACATTATGTATATCCATATCCTCATGTTGATAAGATTGTCCCGCTTATGGCTCAAGGCAAAATACTTCCTTATCTAGATGTACCTTTGCAACACTCCTCTCCAGAGGTTCTAAAAAGAATGAAACGCCCGGCACATACACAGAAAACTCTTGATAGAATTAATAAATGGCGTGATATTTGTCCAGATATAACGATTCGTAGTACTTTTATAGTTGGTTTCCCTGGTGAGACAGAAGCTGATTTTGAGCATTTATTAGATTTTGCTGAAAAAGCACAGCTTGATAGAGTTGGTTGTTTTAAATATTCAGAAGTAGAAGGTGCAAAAGCTAACCAATTTGATAATTTGATTTCTGAAGAAGTTAAGCAACAAAGATTAGATGAATTTATGGGATTACAAGCTCAAATAAGTGCTGATAAGCTTGAAGGGTTTATTGGTACAGAGCAACAGATTATAATTGATTCAGTAAATCATGAAGAAAATTATGCAATTGGCCGTACTAGATATGATGCTCCAGAAGTCGATGGACAAGTAATTGTAGGTGATGCTTTAGAAAGAGGTCTAAAAGTAGGTGAGTTTGCTAATGTTGAAATCACCGAGTCTACTGAGTATGATCTAATAGCAGATTAATTTTCTTTATTAAACTTTCTTAATATTTATTTATCTGTATAAAAAATCAATAATCTTATTTGTATACTTATCATACTAAACCTTTATTTGAGGAAGTATTATGAGTAGTAATCTAGTTGTTATCGGAGTTTCTGGCTCTATAGGTCATGCTGTAACCAAAAGATTAAGGTATTTGTACCCAGATGCTAACATATATGCTTTTTTACGTACGGAAGTCACTAATTGTGTAGAAAGAGTGGTTTATCACCATATTGATTATTCTGATGAGTCAACAATCGAGAAAGCTGCAAAATATGTTTATGAAAAATCAGGAGCTATTAATTTAGTTTTTGTAGCTACTGGTATATTACACACATCTGAGATAAAACCAGAAAAATCATTAAAAGAATTATCAGCTGACAAATTTATTGAACTTTTTAAAGCAAATACAGTTTTTCCAGCCTTAGTTGCTAAGCATTTTATACCTAAGTTAGCTAAAGATTCTAAGTCTGTATTTGTTGCTATTTCGGCAAGAGTTGGTAGTATTTCTGATAATCAACTTGGTGGTTGGTATGCTTATAGGGCTTCAAAGGCTGCTTTAAATATGTTTATCAAAACGGCAAGTATTGAAACTAAGCGTGTAAATTCAAATGCTATAGTAGTCGGAGTGCATCCGGGGACTGTGGATAGTCATTTATCACAACCTTTTCAAGCAAGAGTACCTCAAGAAAAGCTTTTTACTCCAGAATATTCTGCTGACAAACTTATTAAAGTACTAGAAAGTTTGAAAGCAGATGATAGTGGTAAATGTTTTGCATGGGATGGTAAGGAAATATTTCCATAGTAATTTAAAAGAACTTAACTTGCTATATATAGCTTAAGTAAATAAGATTATAAAATATTAGTCTTATGGATAGAAAGTTATCTATAAAGATTATTTTGAATCTGCAAGTTTTTGATTAATTTGATTAAGTATAATAGTAGCATTTGTTTTACTATCATCTTTAATATAGATAGCAGATTGATTAGGATTATCTTTAGCTGATTGAACTACAATATCAATAGTGTCACCTGTTGGAGAAACAGATTTGATTTCTGATTTTTTTTCATCAACAGATTGTTCTTTTGTAACATATTTATTTTCGTTTAATACCTGTGTAGCAGCAGCAAATACAGTCTCTCTATTTTTTGCATAGGCATTGTAAGCATCAGGGTCTTCCATCCACTTATACGCTAAAGCACCTACAGCAACACTGGCTAAAACTAAACCTGTCACAGCAACAGCTTCAGCCGTACACGATGTAATTGCTACAGAGGCTGCTAATAGCGTCGCGATTATCATTATTTTTTTCTTCATCATAATTTTACCTCATACTATTGTTGTTACATGAATTAAAATAGTCTAACAAACTCATTATAGCAAGCTAATATGCTTTTCCAAACTTGTTTTTGTTTTTAATATGAACTATTTAAGCTAGAGGTACATATTTGAAATATAAAAATATGTTTATTATTGCTAACTAGTATGTAAAATACTCCGAAGGAATTAATTAAACTTAAAAATAGTTTTATATGAAAATGAATTTTGTTCAAAAATACTTTGCAATTATAGTTATAGTAGGTGTTATTATGGCGGTTTCAGTACCTTCTATATTTGTGCCATTAAAACCTTACATTACGTATTTACTAGCTGCGATTATGTTAATTATAGGGTTACATTTAAAGGCCAAAGACTTTATACAAGTAGCTAATTTAAGATGGAAGTTATTGGTTATACTTTTTTTGAAATTAGTTGTAATATCTACAGCTGCTTTTATAGTAGGTAAAGTTTTTGGGTTAAATCTGATGGCTTTAATAGGTATTGTTATTGTGGGAACTTGTCCTGGAGGCACAGCTTCTGGAGTGATGGCATTATTAGCTAGAGCCAATATTTCTTTGGTAGTCAGTTTGACTTTTTTGACTACTTTATTAGCACCAGTATTTATGCCATTAATTATTTATATTTTCTTTTCAAAGAGTATTAATTTAGATTGGTTTGGGATGTTTAAAACTATGGCAATAATAGTTATATTGCCTATAGTATTAGGAATTTTAATTAGTAAGTTCACTAAATTAAATGAGTCAAACTTAAGAAAAATATCTAACATCCCAATATTTCTAATTATATTAATAGTAATAGTAGTCACGGCTTTAAATAAAAAAACTATAATGCTTGTGCCTATTGATATTATTCTAAGTGTTATAGTACTTAGTACCTTTGCTAATATTTTTGGGTATTTGGTGGGAAAAATTTTAGGTTTAGATTTTGAAAGTAGGTTAGCGTTACTTTTTGAGTTTAGTATATTAGATGTTGGTTTAGGAATTGTTATAGCGTTGGTCTTTTTTGGTGATCAGGCGGCTATAGCAGCAACATTTTATGCTATTTGGCAAAATATTGTTGGACCGATAATTGTTAACCTTATAAATATACGTAGAAATAAAAGGTAATATAAACCACTTTTAAATTATTTTATTGACAAAATATTCTAAATTAGAATATAATATCAAAAAATGCAATATTGTTGTTATTATGAATTCTAAGTTTGAAGAATATTCTAATGTCGCCGAAGCTATAAGTAAGTTGCTATATCCATTTGCTGAAGTTGTTATTCATGATCTAAAAAAGAAGCAAATAAAAGCTATTTTTAATCCTATATCTAAAAGAGAAGTTGGCGATTCTTCATATATGGATCATATAGGATTAGATGTCTATGATGAGCTTCCTAAAGTAATAGGACCTTATGAAAAGCTTAACTATGATGGTCGTAAAATTAAAAGCATTATTACTATAATTAAGAGTGATCAAGGAAATGTTATTGGAACACTGTGTGTGAATTTAGATATTTCTATCTTTGATAAATATCAAGGTTTAATAAATGCATTTATAAATAATAATGATAATAAAATGTCTGAGCAAAAACAGAGTTTATTCAAAGATACATTGTATGAAAAAATAAATAAATTCGTACAAAAGTATTGTATAGAAAAAAGCTTATCTATAGATAATATGACTCGTTCTCAGAAAAAAGATTTAATATTGGAGCTCAAAAACCAAGGTGCACTAGATGGTAAGAATGCAAGTCAATACATTGCTAGGGCATTAGGTGTTAGTAGAGCTACTGTTTATAACTATCTTAAATAATTTAATTCTAAAAGGAAAAAATATGTTAGTAATTATTTTAGGAGCTATTGTTGGCTTTACAGCTAGCTTTATCTCAACATTATTAGGCGGAGGGGCAGGTTTAATAGCTGTTCCAGCATTTTACTATATTATAGTTCATGTTTATGGGTCATCTTTTGCTATGCAAATAGCTTTGGCAACTTGTTTTGGGATGTCAGTTTTTCTTAGTTTGATGGCTACATACAAGCATTATAGAAGAGACAATATTCATTTAGGGGAACTAAAGTATTATTTGCTATATTTAGCTATAGGATCTATTTTAGGAGGTTTCATAGCTAAATATATAAATACTGATTTGTTAAAGATAATATTTGCATTCTTATTATTTGGTAGTGGAATTTGGATGATATCTCATAATGATAATAAAGTTATAAGACTTCCAAGAACTTCTAGGTATAGTATATTTGGTCTTTGTGGAGTTTTGAGTGTATTAGCTAGTTCAACAACATTCGCGACAATGTTCTTTGTTAAGATTGGAACTGATATTAAAAAAGCGATAGCAATTACTAGTGTATGTGTGTTTATTACTGCAGGTATAGGTACACTTATGCTTACTCTTGGAG
Organism: Francisella sp. 19S2-4; assembly: GCF_036281795.1. Lineage (NCBI taxonomy): Bacteria > Pseudomonadati > Pseudomonadota > Gammaproteobacteria > Thiotrichales > Francisellaceae > Francisella > Francisella sp. 19S2-4. The sequence goes on along the minus strand of NZ_JAWUZH010000005.1, from coordinate 46,888 downwards.
TTTCAGTAAATGTCCCATCAACACTTGGGTATTTAAGTATACCTTTACTTTTGTCTTCTATTCCATTTGCTTTGTTAGGTAGTTTTATGGCAGTTAATTATCTAGGAGTTATATCTCCTAAACTACTTAAGTCTTTATTTATAATTTTGATGTTTGTTTCTGGCATCATTATGGTGATCTAAAAAGTTGAAAATATAAGCTTTTACTGTATACTTTATATTTCTTTGGAGAGGTGTCCGAGTGGTTGAAGGAGCACGCCTGGAAAGCGTGTATAGCTTAACGGCTATCGAGAGTTCGAATCTCTTCCTCTCCGCCATATTTTCAAATATCTTCATAATGCTTATAAACTAGATAACTAAAATAAGTGTCGTATACTTTCTTCTAATACGTGTAGATTAAAAGTACAATGAAATAAAAAATTTATAATTAAAATTTATGTCATATACTATTCATAAGCCTTTTTGCGAAGAAATTCCTTTATTATTTGACTCTCCACATAGTGGTTTTATTTTTCCTTTAGAATTTAAAACATGTGCGACTATTGATGCATTAAAAAGTGGATGTGATTGGTATGTAGATCAATTATGGCAAGAGTCACTGAAATATGGAGCAACTATATTAGCTGCATCTTTTCCTAGAGCATTTATTGATCCAAATAGAGCAGTTACTGATATAGATTTAGATTTGATCAATGGTGAATGGACTAGAGAAATCTATACTACAGATTATTCAAAAAGAGGAATGGGACTTATCCGTAGGTATGCACTACCAAATCAGCCAATGTATATGGATAAATTATCTGTTGAAGAAGTTGTTGGTAGAATTGATAAATACTATCTTCCTTATCGCAATACACTAGCAGACTTACTTCAAGAAAAAAAATCAAAGTTTGGAAAAGTATATCATATTGACTGTCACTCAATGAAATCAAAAGGTAATAAGATGAATATTGACGCTGGAGCATCGAGACCAGATTTTGTGATAAGTGATGCAGAAGGAACAACATGTGAGAAAGAATTTGTAAAACTATGTATTGAGACATTAGAATCGCAAGGTTATAGCGTTAGCTATAATCATCCTTATAAAGGGGGAGATATTGTTCGTAGTTGTGGTGATCCTAGTATGAATATTCATAGCGTGCAAATAGAAATTAATCGAGCTTTGTATTTGGACGAAACTCGTTATGTAAAAAAAGAAGGATTTATTGATTTACAGACTAATCTTGGTATCTTAAGTCAAAAGCTTTCTGATTATGTTAAAACTAAATTAGCTAGTAATTAGGAAGAGTTATGAATAATAAAGACAATAAATCAAAGAAGCTATTGCATCCTGTGCTGTTGATGTTAATAGTTCTTTTTCTCTGTTTGGTTTTAAGTTACCTAATTCCATCTGGAACTTTTTCTTATGATGGTAAAAATGTTATTCCAAACAGTTATACTGCGATTAAGAATGTTCACTTTAGTTTGACAAATTTATTTATGGTTCATGCCAAGCAAACATCTTCAGGTTTGGGGATTCTAGATGTATTTCTTGCTATACCTGATGGGTTTAAAAATTATTCTACTTTAATAATGATGGTATTAATTATTGGTGGAATGTTTGGTGTGTTACAAGAAACAGGGTTGATAGAGAAAGGTATAGATCGTTTATTGGTATTGACTAAAGCAAATTTATACCTGCTTACTTTCACTTTGATGGTTATTCTAAGTTTAGGAAGTACATTTGTAGGTTTGATATCTGAATATCTAATTATTATTCCTATTATAGTAGCTTTAATGGCACGTTTTGGACTATCTAATTTAGTAGGACTTGCTGTAGTAGCTATTTCAGCTAAGTTAGGTTATATAGCATCAGTAACAAATCCATTTGCTTTATCTGTTGCACAACCAATTGCGGGCATCCCAGTATTAAGTGGTATCCCATTTCGTTTTTGTGCATATATATTATTATTGATCGCTGGTTGTGCATATATGTTTTTTTATATTAAGAAGCAGGCTGTTACACCTGTGGCTATAAATCATGATAAAGCAGAAAAGCTTGATAAGACTAGTTTTTCACTACTAGTTTTAATAGTCGTAGCAGTAGTTTTCTTAATTTATGCTCAGCATCATTGGGCTTGGAATACTAACCAATTAAGTACTTTCTATATTATATTTTCTTTATTGATTTCAGTAGTCGCTCGTTTAAATCCAAGTGTGGCTGCAGAAGCATTTATATCAGGAATGCGTAGAATGGTCTTAGCAGCAGTTTTAATTGGAATGGCTGGGGCTGTTGATATATTATTAAAAAAATCCATGATTTTAGATACGATAATTTATGATTTAAGTAATTTGTTACAGTTTGGTGATGGAATTATCTCTACTAATATTATGATGTTTATCCAGATGATTTTGGATATCTTAATTCCTTCAACATCAGGCCAAGCAGCTGTGACATTGCCTATATTGGTTCCTGTTGGGCATCAGCTTCATGTATCTGCGCAAAGTACTGTTTCAGCATTCTTATTTGGTAATGGATTATCGAATATGATTACTCCAACATCTGGAATGCTTTTAGCATATTTAGCTACTGCTCGCGTTAATTATTTAAGCTGGTTACGATTTATTATTCCTTTATTTGTGATATTTCTCATTATTTTATGTGTTATGCTAAGTTTATCTAATCTTTTTGGCTAAAAAATCAGAATCTAAGTTTTGTTTATTGTATTCTACTAATAAATTTATAGGCTATAAGAAATATGATAATTCCCATAATAGTTTTAATAGGTGTTTTTATACTTATTGCAATTAGACAAGTTGGTAATATACGATTCCAAATTTGGCAGATAATGCTTTTAGGTACAATTATCGTATTAATAACACGACAAATTTCTATTACTAATGCTTTGATGTCTATAAATTTAGATGTAATGATGTTTTTATTTAGCATGTTTGTTATAGGGGTAGCACTTGAGGAGAGTGGTTATCTTAGCTTTTTATCTTACAGGCTATTTAGAAGAGCAAAAAATATAAATCAGCTATTATTATATGTTTTGTTTGGAGCAGGATTAGCTTCTACATTTCTTATGAATGATACTTTGGCTATTATTGGTACACCTATGCTTTTATTAATGGCAAGAAAATATGCTATTAACCCAAAGATACTTTTATTAACATTGTCATTTGCTGTGACAATAGGTAGTGTGATGAGTCCTCTAGGTAATCCACAAAATTTCCTTATTGCTACACAAGCTAATTTAGATAATTCATTTATAACATTTTTCCGTTATTTGTGTATACCAACACTAATAAATTTGTTTGCAGCATTTTTTTTGATAAAGCTTTTCTATAAAAAACAAATTAATCATGATTATCAGCTTAATCATACTTATGAATCAATAAAAGACCATCGCTTAGCATCATTGGCTAAAATGTCTTTGATTATATTGTTAAGTTTAATATTTATTAAGATTATTCTGACATTTTTACATTTTCAAATACAAATTAAATTAGTTTATATAACGGTTATTGCAGCTATACCGATTTTACTTTTTAGCAAAAATAGGATTAGGATAATAGCCAAAGTAGATTGGCATAGTTTAATTTTCTTTGCGGCAATGTTTGTATTAATGGCAAGTGTATGGCAAAGTGGATTTTTCCAATTAGTTATAAATAATCTTAATATAAACCTTGTTTCTATTCCCATTATATTAGTAGTAAGTGTTGTGCTTAGCCAGTTAATATCAAATGTACCATTAGTAGCTATGTATCTACCATTACTTAGTCATTTAGGAGCAAGTGACAAAGAGATTATGGTGTTGGCAGCAGCTAGTACTATAGCAGGTAACTTATTAATACTTGGAGCTGCAAGTAATATTATCATAATCCATAATGCAGAAAAAAAAGCATCTATAACAATAACTTTCTTAGAGTTTGCTAAAATTGGAATTCCAATGACATTAATTAATATTTTTATTTATTGGATATTTTTAGCTTAATTATGTACATCGGAAGATTACTTCAAAAGAAGCTTTTTCATAGAGATGGCTGCTATTGCTAGGCTAAGCCATGCGAGCATTAAAATAGTCCCACCAATAGGAGCTAGTCTCAGAATATCCGAGATATTCCATATTACAGAAATATAGATACTAAAACTAAAAAATATAGTACCTATAATGAATAGCAAGCTACTTAGCTTAAGTGTAAAACAACCTGCTAAATTTCTACTACTTAGTAGAGCTATACCAATACAGCTAATTATGATGGCATATATTTGATTGTAGCGTAGAGCCGTCATTATGAAATCAAAATGTTCAGCTGAAATTTGAGCCTTTAAACCATGTTCTGCATATGCTCCCAGAGCTACTGAAATAAATCCTAAAATAGCGCCTATTACTAAGTTCATTTTTTCTCCTAGATATATTGAAGTAATACAATAACAAAAATTATTAATCCAACCCAATGATTATCAGAAAAGGCTTTTATACAGTTAGTTATACCTAGCTTTTTGTAGATAAAATAATTTTTGATAAAAAATAATGCTGATATTATTACGCCTAAATAGAAAATCATATTAAAGTTGCAGTATATGCCTAGAACAAAAAGTAATACTAAAGAGATGAGGTTAAATAAGAATATATATCTAAATACATTATCACCGAATAAAACAGCGGATGATTTTATACCTATTTCTAAATCAAACTCCCTATCGGCTAGCGCATATACCGTATCATAAGCTATAGTCCAACATATTGTTGATAAATAGAAAATCAAAGCCTCTAAAGGTATCTTATTCTGTATAGCTGAAAAAGCCATAAAAATACCGAAGTTAAAAGCTAGCCCTAATATTAGTTGAGGTATTGCAAAAAATCTTTTACAAAATGGATAAAGTACAGCTAAAAATAATGCAATAAATGATAATAAGATTGTGTATAAGTTCAAAAATAATACACATATAAATGCAACTAGTGTTAGAAAAGTACAGAGCCAAATAGCATTTTTAACAGTAAGTTTACCACTAGTTAGTGGGCGAGTATTTGTACGAGCAACATGCTTATCAAAATCAATATCAGCGATATCGTTAACAATACATCCAACTGTGCGCATAATTACAACACCGACAGTAAAGATAATCCAATATTTAATATTTGCTAATCCATGACTTGCTAATACTAAAGCAGTCAGTGTTGGCCATAGGATCAAAAGTATTGGAATAGGGCGATGTAGCCGCATTAGCATAAAATATGCCTTTAACTTTTCTCTATTAAGCATCATGTTTTTCCGGCAAAATTAGAAAATATTCTGTGATTAGAAATTTAAGTTTTCTATTATCTTTGTACTCAAATAGAGAACTACGTGAAAATATTTCAGTCTCTATTTCTTTTGCTGTTTCTTGCAGAAAGTCATTTGCACTTAATTTACGAATTATGAATTCATCCCTATCAAATTTTGATTTATCAAAAAGTAAATTATCACCGATAGGTTTTGTACCTAAGTTATCTATATCTTGAGTAAAATAATCATAAGTATTTTTTGGTACAATCGTTCTAGCAAAAACAAAAGTTTTATCAGTATTAGAGAGAGTGATTTTCCTAACAAGAGCTTCATTAGTTTTTAATAAATCTGCTTCTAATGCTATTAATTTTGTGAATTTCTGTGAAACTACATCTAGCTTTATATCACCATAAAACTTAGATAGAGTAGTAACCAAGTTTTTAGCATCATTAAGCCAGTACCTTTGAGATTTTATTAGGCTATCTTTATCTATTATCTTCATATATTAGAAATACCTTAATGTTAAGGTTTCTTATTTTAATTTCGATTTGTATAATTATACACTTATAAAGTTATGAAATTAATAAAAGGATTATAAAATGCGTCCAAGTGGTAGAAATAGTGATCAATTACGTAATATCAAAGCTACACATAATTTTACAAAGCATGCGGAAGGTTCTGTTCTTATAGAGTTTGGTGATACTAAGGTTCTTTGTACAGCATCTGTGATTCCAGGCGTTCCAAGATTTAAAAAAGATTCTGGTGAAGGATGGTTAACTGCTGAGTATGGTATGCTTCCTCGTTCAACACATACTAGAATGGACAGAGAAGCTGCACGTGGTAAGCAATCTGGTAGGACTCAAGAAATTCAACGCTTAATAGGTAGAGCATTACGTGCAAGTGTTGATTTAACTAAAATAGGTGAGAATACTATCAAAGTTGACTGTGATGTGATTCAAGCAGATGGAGGAACTCGTACAGCCTCTATTACAGGAGCATCGCTAGCTATTAAAGATGCTATTAACTATATGAAAGAAAACTCTATGATAGAGTCTGATGTTGAGCCACTTTTATCACAAGTTGCGGCTATTTCAGTAGGCATCTATAATAATGAGCCTGTATTGGATCTTGATTATGATGAAGATTCAAATGCTGAGACAGATATGAATGTTGTAATGAACTCAAATGGAGGTATGATCGAGATTCAGGGTACAGCTGAAGGTAAAGATTTCTCAGAAGAAGAGTTTGCGAAAATGCTAAGTCTTGCTAAGAAAGGCATTAAAGAAATATTTGCATCAATATTCTAAAAATAGTTTTCTAGATATTATTTATATAAGAGTTTATTTCTACTAGTAAATCAAAGTCTTTTGATTTTAGCTCAAATAAGAAGTCTTGAAGAGGTTCACTTTTTGCAAAAAGAAGTCTTTGTTCTATTTGTTTGATTTGCTCTTCTAGAGTTTTTCTTTGTTGATATAAATCTCTAAGTTCTTTATTAGTATTTTGGAAGAAGCTCTGAATATTATCTTCTTTTTTAGCTTGTAATTTTGTTTTTAGGTTAGAGCTAATACTCGACGTTCTTGTTGTAGATAATTTTTTTCTACCTAATGAAAGCTTTTTACGTGGTTCTTGATCTGACATTTATTTCACTTATTTTTGCGTTAATTTTTACTTTAGAATCATAGTTATGAATAAAATTTCCTAGCAATTATAATATATTTGTTAAAGAAATTGTAGATTTAACAACTTCTTAATATTTAATTGACATGATTTTTTATAATTATGCCTATCATTTAGCGTGATTTAACGCCAATTGATGCAAGTCTTTTTTCTATAGATGGATGAGTAGAGAAAAGATCTGACATATCGCCGCCACTAAATCCTGCACTTAGTGGATCAAATATATATGATGCACGACGAAGATTCTCATTTTTATTATGTTTATAGCTATACTGAGCTTCTTGTGTATGACTATCATTTGCAATTTTGATCAAAGCATTTGCCATAGGCATGTTTGTTCGCATTAACTCAACAGCTCCAGCATCTGCCATATATTCACGGGTTCTACTTAAGAATAGCATCATAAATATTGTAAATATCTGTAATGCATATCTTAAAACCATAATTATAATAAAAAATGCTGCAGCATTATTGTTTCGATTGTTGCTATTGCGATTATTGCCTGAGAAAAGTGCTGAATAGAATAGAAAGTCCATAATAATAAGCATCATATTTGATAAAACCATCGTAAATAGATTTAGTTTTATATCTTGATTACGGATATGAGTTAATTCATGGGCCATTACAGCTTGTAGTTCATCACGATTTAGAGCATTCGCAAGTTTTGTTGTGATAGCAACCATTGCAGATTTCTCAGAATATCCTGATGCAAAAGCATTCATATAGTTAGCATCAACCAAAAATACTTTAGGCATATATTTCATACCTGCAGCTACTTTCATTTCTTCAACAACGTTATACACTCTTTTTGCTAGAGGATCTTGGTTATCTGTAGTTACCTCATGATATTCTGTACCCGAGAGCATGATTTTGTCATACATACTAAAAGTTATAAATACCCAGACTATAGCAATTACTGATATTATCATAGTAGCATATGGAGGTATCTGGAAAGTTGCTAGCCACATAAATACTTGACTGATAGGGAGTTGCTTGCCTGTATGGGAATAATAATAATTCGCAAGTTCACTATAATGCCAAAAGGTGTCAACGAAAATTCCTAATAAAAAAAATACAATTAGAAATGTTGCTATTACAAAGTAAGTACGGCGAGTATTTTTGCGGACAACATCACGCCAATTTACTGAGCCATATTGCAGATTATCAGTATTTGACATTTTATAGTTCCACTCTAGTGTCTTCTAGCTGTTGTTTTTTCTCTTCGGAAATATTCCAGTAAATAAAGTTTTCATTTAACTTTTTGAAGAAATTAACCACAATACCAGCAAAGAAAGATTTCTTGTGAGCATTATATCTTTCTATTGAATCATTAAAAGCCTGTTTGGCAAAAGCAAGTTTATTTTCTGTAGATGTAATTTCTTCTTGTAGTTGGATTACGTTTTGATTAGCTTTTAGCTCTGGGTAGTTTTCAAATTGTACATTTATGCTTCTAGCTAAATCTGAAATTTTATTTTCAGCAGCAATTCTTGTTTGAATATCTCCTTGCTCTTTTGCAATATTAGCCTTACTTCTTAGAGCAACCACTTGTTTAAGAGTTGTTTGTTCGTAGTCCATGTATTTTTTTACAACATTAACTAAAGAATCAAAAACTTTAGCTCTACGATCTAGTTGAACATCTATCTGTTTCTCAGAATTTTTAACTGTTTCTATTTCAGCTATTAGCTTGTTATAGGTCATCACTATATATATTGCAACTATTGCAATAATGATTAATAAGATTATTCCAAATGACATTATCTTCTCCTCTTGATAAATTATCTAAATATAAAAGTGGTATGTAATTACTATTTTTTCAAGCTTATTTTATCTTTTCTTCTATAAATTCACAGAACTTTTTTGTTAATGCTGTGTGATATTTTTTCTTATGCAGTAGTTTGTACAAATTACGTCTAAGATCAAGGTCTTGCACTTCAAGTATCTTGTAGTTATTAATATCTTCAGAGTGATTTGTTATTATTTCAGACAAGCATGCTAAACAATCACTATTAGCTATATATTGTTTGATTGCTTCTGAACTACTTAATGTTATAGCTTTTTTTATGCTTGACATATTTTCTTCAAGAGCATTAAAGAAAATATCAAAAGTCCCAGAGCCTTGCTCTCGAGTAACCCATTCATATTTTAAAAGATCTTTTATCTTTATATTTTTCTTGTCACATAACGGATGGTTTGGTTGACAAATAATCTTTAGATCATCTTTTTTCCATAAACTAGTTTCTATAGCTTGATTATCGCACTCACCTTCTATAAAAGCGACATCACAAGTTAAAGATTCAACATGGTTAATAATTTCTTTAGTATTACCAGAGATTATTTCAAAATTCACATCAGGATAAGTTTTTCTAAATGTAGCTACATATTTAGGAAGTATATAATTTGCGATAGTTGTACTAGCACCAACTATTATTTTTCCTGATAGAGAAGAATTACTGTTACTAAAAGTCTCAAACTCTTCAACTTCATCTAATATTTTTATAGCTTTTGTTAGAAGATTTTTACCATTAGCATTTAGTTTCATACGTTTGCCAACACGATCAAATAAGGTGGTATCAAGCATATTCTCAAGTTGAGAAAGTGACATACTTGCGGCAGCTTGAGAGATAAAACATTTTTCTGCCCCTGCACTAATTGACTCAGCTTTAGCTGTATTGACAAAAACCTGAAGTTGCTTTAATGTAATTCTCATATCTGTAATTTTAGCTAGGCTTATATTTTCAGATTGTATTATAAGATTTTCTTATATGCAATATTAGAATTAATAATTAATTCGATAGCAATTACTTCGATATAATATAAAATTAATATAAAATGAATGTGCACTAAAGCATTTAAGAGAGATATTGATGAAAGAGTCTAAAAAATATGAATGGGCTATAATTGGAGCTGGCCCTGCAGGAATGGCTACGTTAGGGCTTTTATTAGATAATGGTGTTAAGACTAGTGATGTGTTGTGGGTTGATCCTCTTTTTGAAGTTGGTGATTTTGGCGAAAAATGGGGCGAAGTAAGTAGTAATACATCTGTAGAGCTTTTCTTTAGATTTATAGAAGATATAAAATCATTTAATTATGAAAAAAATGATCAGCAATTTGCTATAGAAGGTTTTGATAGAAATGGATTTACACAATTAAAAGAAGTTACTAAGCCTCTACAATGGGTTACAAATGATCTTTTAAAGAGAGTTGATCATAATAAAGATATGATCACAGATCTGAAAGTATCTAATGGTGTTTGGAATATTTGTGGTGAGAATAGTGGCTATGTTGCTAAAAAAGTAGTTCTTGCTACTGGAGCTTTACCAAAATCTTTGAATATTCATAATTTTGAAGTAACTGAAGAGATCGACCTATCAACAGCTTTAAAGCCTAGTAAGCTAAAACAAGAGCTTAAGTCTGATGATAGAGTGGCAGTTTTTGGCTCTTCTCATTCAGCTATGATAATTATTAGAAATCTATTAGAAGCTGGTGTTAATGATGTAGCTAATTTTTATCTAGAGCCATTAAAGTATGCTGTTAATATGGGTGATTATATCCTTTATGACAATTCAGGTCTAAAAGGTGAAACAGCTAAATGGGTTAGAAAGAATATTTCTCAGAATTTAGATAGTAGAGTTAAAAGATACTCATCTACGCAAGAGCATGTTAATAAACATTTAAATAAATATAATAAAGTTATTTATGCTACAGGATTCCAACAAAGAGTTCCAAGTGCAGAGGGCGTTGATGTAAGATGTTACGATCCTACAACAGGAATTATAGCCCCAGGGCTTTTTGGTGTTGGCATTGGATTCCCTCAAAAAGTTACAGATCCTAATGGTAATGTTGAATTAAACGTTGGTTTATTTAAGTTTATGAAAGACATAAAAAGAATGTTACCTTTATGGGAGAAATATGATATCTAAATTATTTTAATAATCTTAACGCATTTATTATCACAATAAGTGTTGTTCCTATATCTGCTGCGATTGCCATCCATAATGTTGCTAAATCTGCCATAGCTAGTGATATAAATATAGCTTTTACAGCTATAGCAAAAGTTACATTTTGTTTTATTATGTTTAGTGTTCTTTTAGAGTGCTTAATTAGCCATGGTAATTTGCTTATATCATCAGACATTAAAGCAATATCAGCAGTTTCTATAGCTATATCATTACCGATAGCTCCCATAGCAATACCTAGATTTGATCTAGCAAGAGCTGGAGCATCATTGATACCATCACCAACCATTGCAACATTAGTATATTTATTTACAAGCTCTTCAACTTTAGTAACTTTATCTTCAGGTAAGAGCTCAGCATAGAATTCATCGATATTGGCTTGTTGAGCAATAGTTTTTGCTGTACCTAAATTATCACCTGTAAGCATTACAGTTTTATTGATGCCTAAGTCTTTTAGTTGTTTTAAAGATTCACTTATATTGTCTTTTATGCCATCTTGTATAGCAATAGTTCCAATTATTTCTTCATCATTTCCGACAAATATTAATGTAAAACCATTATCACCAAGTTTTGTTGCTTGCTCATGTAATTTTTTGTTATTACAAAGTTGTTTCTCGTGAGAAAAAGCATGACTACCTAGCCAATAATAAGTATTTTTTATTTCTCCAGAAATACCTTTTCCTCCAAGAACTTTAGTATTAGTAGCCTCATCAACTTCTATATTATTTTGTTTAGCATAGTCAATAATAGCTTTAGATATTGGATGATCTACCGTTTTTTCTAAACTTGCAGCTATAGATATTAATTGGTCTTTAGAGAAGTTATCATTAGTTATAGTCTGCTTAACTACAGGTTGGCCTTTAGTCAAAGTTCCAGTCTTATCAAATGCGATAGCTTTAAGCTTTGTAGGAATTTCAATAAAGTTACCACCTTTGATTAAGATACCATTCCGCGCAGCTCTTGCTAAACTAGAGACTATTGATATCGGAGTTGATATAACTAATGCACAAGGACAAGCTATGACAAGAATAACCAAAGCTTGATATATCCATTTAATCCAAGGTTGAGCTAAAAATAATGGTGGAAATATCGCGATTAATATAGCTAGTATTATCATACAAGGTGTATAGATTCTAGCAAATTTATCAACCCATTTCTCTGACGATGAACGTTTTGATTGAGCATGTTCTATAGCCTGAATAATTTTTGCTATAGAAGAGTTACTAGCTGTTTTTGTAGTCTTAATTTCAATAGCTGAGTTACCATTTATACTGCCTGCGAAAACTTCATCACCGATTTGTTTCTCTACAGGTATTGATTCACCTGTAATAGGAGCTTGGTTTATAAAACTATCGCCTTTTATAATAATACCATCAAGAGCAATCTTTTGACCAGGTTTTATGAGTAATCTTTTACCTACATTGATTTCAGCTAAAGGCTTCTCTTCAAACTCCTTATCGTGACAGCAATATACTAAGGCAGTATCTGGTGTTAGATCCATAAGTTTGGTTATTGCTGAGCGAGCATTACCAACACTCCATGCTTCTAAAACAAGAGATAAAGAGAATAGGAAACTTACAACTGCAGCTTCAAAAAGCTGTCCAATAGCTGCAGCACAGACGATAGCGATTACCATAAGTAAGCTCATGTCAGCATCTAGACGTTTTAGCGAAGAAAAGGCTTTTGGAAAAACAAACCAACTGCCAAATAATATTGCTATTACATAACAAAGTTGTGATATATAAATCGTTGCCGTATTAGAGCCATTATCACTATCTATAAATGCTCCTATAAAACCATGATCAAAAGCATGAAATAAGTATGCAAATATTATTAATATTCCGCTGATTAATGTTGTAATTAAGCGAAGATGCTTGTTTATAAAGCTAGGATTTTGATTATTTGAAATATGATCTTTCCATGATGTAGCATTTAGTCCAGATTTCTTAATTAAAGAAATAACTTCTTTTGAAGAAATATTTGATTGGTTTATTAGAAGTTTGCCATTGAGTAAATCAAACTGCATATTTTCTTCTGCAATGGCTTTATTTAGAGCCTTTTTGATAATGTTGACTTCCTCGATACAATCTAAGCCATAGACTTTGAATTCTAAGTATTGATTTCTATCATTCATAATAAATTCTCCTTTGCATGTATTTCAGGTAGATGCTCGAGCTTCTCTTTAATCATCTGTTTAATTAATTTTTGATCGCTTTGGATAGTGCTATCATCACCAAGCATTTGAAAAAGCCAGTTTAGCTGCTCTTTATAAATAGAGTTAAAATAAAAATAATGAAATCGTCCTTGCTTACGTTTATGAATGAACCCATTTCTCCTAAGAATATCTAAATGTTTAGATATGGTTGAGTTAGCAAGCTTAAAAATATGTGCTAAATGACAAAGGCATAATTCATGTTGGTATATCACCATTAAAATTCGAATTCTCGTTTCATCACTTAGGGCTTTTTGAAAATCTACAATGTCTGCTAATTTCATTTTTAAAACTATGTTTCGCTAAATAACGAAATAATATATAGAAACATATTTGTTTTCAATAGATATAGCAATTTTATGATTCATTTTTTTAAAATAGTGCTAAAATCCTTTTACTTAGAATATATATAGCTCTTAACTATGGATAATAAGAAAGTGTTTACTCTATTTATGTGTGTTTTTATATTTTTATCAACGATAACTATAGGATTTTCTTATAGAAAATATGCAAATAAAACTTATGATGAAAATGTGGTGAAAACATTTAATTTATCGACAGATAAAGGCTTAAAGCTTCTTAATGTGAAAGATTATCAACAAACTACAGATTATACTTGTGGTCCATCTGCGATTATGAGTTTGCTTAACTATTATGGTGTTATTAAAGACTCTGATATGAATAAGCAAACTGAGTTAAAAATAGCAAAAGAAATGGGAACAAATGATGATTATGGGACTACTGTTGAGCAAATGGCAACATGGCTACAAAAACAAGGTTTTGAAGTTAAGTTTGGTACAGATGGTGATATTAATCTTCTTTATCAAAATATTGACAAAGGGATTCCAGTATTAGTGGATTGGATCGACTGGGGAGGGCATTGGACTTTAGTATCAGGGTACCAAAAGCTAGGTAAGACAATAGATGACGATAAGGATATGCTATTTATGATTGATCCGGCTGTACACTTTAATAATGTCAAGACAGTATATGGACTTAGTGCTATAAACCCAGATAGATTCCAGTATATGTGGCAAGATTCTAAAGGAGTTAAGGGCATATATCTAATAGCCATTCCTAAAAAATAATCATGTCTATAATTATCCTATGAAAGACTAATAGTTATGAACTTTTATATTAAAACATAACAAGTGTTTACACTTTAGTAACTATAGAATATAGTAGAAATAAAGTAGTCAGATGATTTTATATTATGCAGAAAAATATACTAGTTTTAGGAGCAGGGGCATGGGGCACAGCATTAGCTTTACAACTTGCTTATAAAGGGCATAATGTCAAGATTAGTTCTTGGAGAAAAGAGCATAATCAGCAAATGTTAGAAGATAATAATAATTTAAAGTATCTTCCGAGCATAGAAAAGTTTCCAGATACACTAAAAGCTATTCAAGACTGGAAAACTCATATTAGGGATTTTAATGATATATTAGTAGCAACTCCAAGTTCAGGTTTTAAAAGTATTATTCTAGAGCTTAAAGAGGTTATACAACCACATCAAAATATTATTAGTGCAACAAAAGGTTTTTGCCATGATACTTATGCGCTATTAAGTGAAATTGTTGAGAGTATCTTACCAGGTGTGAAATTTGCATTATTGACAGGCCCTAGCTTTGCTAAAGAAGTTGCAAATAAGTTACCAACAGCAGTGTTAGTAGCATCAAAAGATATCGATTATGCAAAATATGTCCAGCAATTATTTAGTAATGAAAATTTTAGATGTTATACAACTACAGATATTATAGGAGCTCAAGTTGGAGGTGCGGTTAAAAATGTTTTAGCTATTGCTGCAGGAGCCGCTGATGGTATGGCATTTGGTGTTAATGCACATGCTGCTTTAATTACACGAGGTCTTGCGGAAATTAAGAAACTAGGAATTAGACTAGGGGCAAATTCAGAAACATTTATTGGACTTAGTTGTCTAGGTGATTTGCTTTTAACTTGCTCAGATAATCAGTCACGTAATCGTAGATTTGGGCTTTATCTTGGTCAAGGAATGAGTATCGAGGAATCACTAAAAAAAGTTAATAATGTTGTCGAAGGTTACTCCACAGCCAAAGCAGTTTATAAACTGGCTAAAAAGTATGATGTAGATATGCCTTTAGTTTTTGCTACTTATAAAGTTCTATATGAATTTGTGGAGCCTAAAGATATAGTCAAAGAGTTAATGACTCGCCAGTTAAAAAATGAAAACTAAGCTTAGCCTCCAGCAACTTCTTTAGGTACATAGTCTTTAAGATTTGTTTCTTGCATTCTAACTCTTGTATTAAATGCATAATTTCCTGCCTTTATAAGAGGTTTAACAAGAGTTGAATTTTCCCATAGACTATTATCTTTTATTGAATCAAAAGAGTTTAGTGTTGAACAAACTATAGCAAAAATAAAGCTAAAGCGTACTAAAGCTATGAAAAAAGCAAATATTGTATTTGAAAGACTTTCCTTTTCTTTATTGTTGCGTAGAAATACTTTCATAATACCAAAAATTATTAAATAGGCGCCTAGAAGAACTAGAATAAATGATACAACATATGCTGTTCCAGGATCACTTATAAGAGAGTTAATATATGATTGTTGTATCTTTTGAGCTAAAACTCCTGCTAATACTATAGCAAAAATCATTAATACTAATAAAACTATATTTTTAAATAACCCCTTTACTGATGCAAAAAGACTTAATATTAAAATCACTACTATTATTAAGATATCTAAAAAATTAATACTCTCTAAAAAAGCCATATTTTATTATCCTGTTATTATATCTTTTATCTGATTAAGGTTTGATATTCCAATAATCTCAATATCTTTATGAGAGGTTGATTTTGAGATATTTGCTTTAGGAACAACTATTTTTTTGAAGCCATGTTTTCTAGCCTCATTTATCCTTTCAACTCCATATGGAATAGGGCGTATCTCTCCAGATAAACCAACTTCTCCCATTATTAGCATATCATGAGGTATTTCTAACTCTTTGATACTTGAATAAATTATTAAAATAAGAGCTAAATCTATACTTGTTTCATTTATTTTAATACCACCAACAACATTCAAAAAAACATCTTTATCATATAGGTCAATGTGCATATAACGTTGTATAACTGCTAAGATCATTGCTAAGCGATTGCTATCAATACCTACACATAGCCTTCTTGGAGGTTGGTTGATATTTTTATCAACAACTAAAGACTGTAGTTCAACTAGTAATGGTCGAGTCCCCTCCCATACAGAGACTATTACGCTACCAACAAGATTAGTACGGCCATTATTCAAAAAGATAGCAGAAGGATTTTTAACTTCTCTCATCCCTTTATCAGTCATAGCAAATATACCAATTTCATTAACAGCCCCAAATCTATTTTTAAGAGCGCGCATCATACGATATCTACCATTATCTTGTGACTCAATAAAGATTACAGCATCAACTATATGCTCTAAAACTCTAGGCCCAGCAACATCTCCTGATTTTGTGACATGTCCAACAAGAAAGATAGCTATTTCATGTTGTTTGGCAACTTGTGTTATATATGCTGTTGATTCACGTACTTGAGATACTCCGCCCACCATAGACTGAAATTCAGGATTGTATATTGTTTGAATAGAATCAATAACTATAACTTCGGGCTTATTCTTTATAATATAATTAGATATTTGTTCAATATTGGTTTCACACATTACTAGAAGATCATCTTTAGCCAAGTTGAGTCTTTCTGCTCTTAAAGCAATTTGTTCTAAAGATTCTTCACCACTTACATATAAGACTTTTTTGTTTAGAGATAAAAATGACATTATTTGTAAAAGTATAGAAGATTTTCCTATACCAGGATCTCCTCCAACTAGAGTTACAGAACCTCTAACAATTCCTCCACCAAGGACTCGATCAAACTCAGATATTCCTGTTGATGTGCGAGAGTGTTCCTTACCTTTAATATCTGAAAGAGCAGTAGCTTTTGAGATACTTCCTGAAAAGCCAGCTCGAGATTTTGGAGCTTTCTTAAGGTCTACCTGAATCTCTTCTACAAAAGTATTCCATTGATTACAACTATGGCACTGTCCTTGCCAGCGATGAGAAGTGGCGCCACACTCTTGACAAATAAAAATAGTTTTTTGTTTTGACATAGAAGATTACTTTATCTTATATCCTAGTAAGTATTTAGTAAGAACCCTTTCAGTTTCAGAAGCATTCGGACCAATAAATTGTACTATATAACGATATGTGTTGCTATTTTCATTATTAGATAAGCGGATATTTTTGGGATATACTGAAACTATTCGTGCTTCACAACCAACTTGTTCTTTAAGTTCTGTTAATGTTATTGATATCCTAATAATATCTCCAAGATGAAGAACTTTAGTCGTGTCAATTTCCATGCCACCATCTTTTATTATTCTAAGGTGAATATTATAAACCTGCTCACGGTGGTCAAATGTGTATTCTAGTTCTTGTTTTATATCTTCTTCACTATAATCAACTGTTATTTTACCTTCGACTATATCGTTATCAAAGCTATTATAGTCTTTTTCTGAATTAGCTTCAGATTCATCTTCAGGCGTATCTTTAATTTTTTCTTCATCATTAAAATCATCATCTATTAATGAAGGGTCTATATCTATACTTTGACTCTCATCCAAATTAATTTCAATGACGTTGACATTTTCATCTGAGTTATCATTGTTTAGATCATCATCTATGTCAAACTCAGAAGATTGAGAATCAGCAGTCTCGTTGTCAAAATCATCATCATGATCGTTATCTAGAAGTTCATCATGTTTATGTTGTTTATGTTTCTGAGTTTCTTCATCAAGCATACCAGCTCGAGGTTTTTTATCAGTATCTTTATCCTTATTACTCCCAGCACCTTTTTTTAGAAGGTCTAATCTACTATTCATCTTATACGCCTCTTTGATCTTGATCTGAGTATTCTATAACTAAGGTATATAATACTTGAAAGTAGAATAAGTATAAATATAGATAAATATTTATTATTAGATATCCAGTTAGATATATCAAAATGATTAATGAATTTTAGGATGGCATGGCCAAATAAATATCCTAGTGTTATATAAATAAAAGACCAGATAAAGCTACTTAGAGCATCAAGGCTGATGAACTTATATTTACTAACTCTACTAAGACCTACTATTAATATAGTTATAGTCCTTAAACCGTATAGAAATCTAATACTAAGAATAGCTAGTGACTCGTATTTTTCTAGAAGTTTTGAAGCTTTTCTAGCCTTATAGCTCCATGAAGCTTTTCTTAGAATTAGTTTTTTACCAATAAATTTAGAGAGGATAAATATAGTATTATCGTGAGCAATAGCTCCTAGAGTAGCGGCTATAATAACTAAAGGATAGCTAAAAAGGGTTGCTGCAGTAGCAATACCTACCATAATTAGAAAGATTTCCCCCTCAACAAAAACAGCTAATGCAACAGCTAAATAACCCCAGTTGACTAATAAACTCCAAAACTCTTGCTCACTCATTACTATATCTTGTAAGCTTTTGAAATTAGTAATTCATCTATTATAACTAGAGCTAACATAGCTTCAGCTATTGGTACACCACGTATACCAACACAAGGATCATGACGTCCTTTTGTTATAACAGTTGTATCATTACCATTAATGTCTATACTTCTGCCTGGTTGTAGAATACTTGAGGTTGGTTTAAATGCTAATTTAGCTGTTATATCTTGGCCAGTCGAGATTCCTCCTAAGATTCCTCCGGCATGATTAGTCAAGAATCCTTGATCTTGAGTTATTTCATCACGATGTTGGCTTCCTCTTTGAGCGACACAGTCAAAACCATCACCAATACTTACAGCTTTTACAGCATTTATACTCATTAATGCATGAGCAATATTTGCATCAAGTCTATCAAAAACAGGTCTACCTAATCCTGCTTCTAGACCTGTTGCTACAACAGTTACTTCTGCTCCAATAGAATCACCTTCTTTACGAATTTTATGAATTAAGTCTTCGCAGTTTTGCATAGCGTTTTTATCTGCGATAAAGAAGGGGTTTTGATTTATAAAGTCTTTGTCTTTAAAATCAATTTTAAGGCTTCCTATTTGTGAACAATACCCATAAATTTCTATATTGTAATGTTTTAAGATTTTCTTTGCTATTGCTCCAGCTGCAACACGCATAGCTGTTTCTCTTGCGGAAGATCTGCCTCCACCTCTATAGTCACGGATACCATATTTCTTGAAGTATGTGTAGTCAGCGTGGCCGGGACGAAATTTATCTTTTATTTCACCATAGTCTTTTGATTTTTGATCTTGGTTTTTTATTATTAAGCCAATAGGTGTTCCTGTTGTTTTACCTTCAAAAATTCCAGAGATTATTTTAACTTCGTCTGGCTCTTTACGTTGAGTAGTAAACTTAGATTGTCCTGGCTTACGGCGGTCTAATTCTAGTTGAATATCTTCTTCATTAAGAGGTATATTGCTAGGGCAACCATCAATAATCGCAGCAAGAGAATCTCCATGACTCTCACCACATGTTGTTACTGTAAAAATTTTACCAAAAGTATTTCCTGACATGCTTTAGAATAGTAAATAGTTTATTTATTTATAATAACATAAATATTAATTTTATTTTATGCGTATCTAAGCATGATTTTATAAACTTGGGGGTTATAAATTATGATAAGAATAAATATTTCACAATTATAAAAGTTAGAGTTAGTGCTAAGGATTTAATTATTGCAGGTAGTATTAGAGCAACAATACCATTATAAAAAGCTTCTCTAAATTCGATTAAAAAAATAAGTCTAATAAAGCCACAAGTTATAATTATAAAATGAATAAGAAGCATCCAAATAAAAATAAGAAGTATGTCGTTATCTAAGAAATAGAAGTTCTTTTTTAGAAAGTAGAAAAGAATAGCTGTGATAAGAAAGCCAATAATATATCCTCCAGTTGGGCCATATAAAACATGCATTCCTTTAGAATTATCTGAAAATACAGGTAAGCCTATAGCTCCCAATATTACATAAATAAATATACTCATTAATACTATTTCTGCGGGAGCAAATAAAATAATGAGACCTATAGCGTAAGTTTGCAACGTTATAGGAATAGATCTTCCTAAGTTAAAGCTTATTTTTGAAAATATTATTAACAATAAGAGAGATATCAAAAAATATAAAGCTTTGAGATCTAACAAAATAAGCTCCTATATTAAATATAACTTTTTAAAGTATATTAGAAACAAGTTTACTCAGTTTTGAGATAATTTCTATAGTAGATTTTTTGGGTTAATAAAATTAATATTGCTGGGAAGATTGCAATAGCATTAATTTTATAGATTCTATCCCAAGAAAAGAAAATACAACTTAATAAATATAGGCTAGTACCCGTTAAGGCTATTAGAATAAAGGCTAAACTATATCCATCGGCTCTTTTTTGTTTGTGGTTTTTGTATATTTGAGGAACCCAAAAAAATATACTAATTGTAAAGCCGATATATTGAGCAACTTTATAAACAATTTGAGAGTTTGACCCCATTGCAAGCATTGCTACTGCAAAACAAAGTATAAAAAGGAGGTTTGTTAACTCAGGAACTTTTGTAGATAAAAAAGTAATTTGCAATTGTTGTATACATACTCCAAGCAAATAGAATATTGCTATAGCGGCATACTGCCACTCATATCCACACCCTATAGTTATAACCATATCACATAGAACTGAAACAAAAATAGCAAACTGGGAAAAAACACTTATATTAAATAGTCCTTGCCTGTGATTTATATTGTGCAAGACTTGAGGCACATATTGTATAGAGTATGCCAAAAAACCTGTATTAAGTATTATTGCTCCAATAAGATCTTTAGTAATAACTCTAACCCCAGCTTAAGTTAATATGTTATTAATAATTATATAATTTTTTTATAGAATATATTATCTTTATTTTTCTTTTTTATTAAAAAGATACAAGTACGAACCATAGCCATCTTTTTGCATATCTGCTTTTGGAATGAATTTAAGAGCTGCTGAGTTCATGCAATATCTTTTGCCAGATGGTTGTGGACCATCGTTAAAAACATGACCTAAGTGAGATTTTCCATACTTTGATAAAACTTCTGTTCTATTCATAAACCAGCTGTTATCAGTTTTAGTGATTATAAATGACTTGCTTATAGGTTTAGTGAAACTAGGCCATCCGGTTCCAGAATTGTATTTGTCTGTTGAGCTAAATAGAGGCTCTCCTGAAACTATATCAACATATATACCTTGTTCATGATTGTCCCAGTATTTATTATGAAATGCTTTTTCAGTTCCACCTTTTTGAGTTACATAATACTGTAATTTAGTAAGTTTACTCAAAGCTTTTGACTTATCGTAATTTTGCCACTTTGGAACCTCCGAGAAACAAAATAGTGGAGCAACAATTAATATTAGTAATATTAAATATTTCCTCATAATAGCCATGAATCTATAATAATTATATTTCGATTCTATCATAAAGCTTACTTATGATAATAAATACTTTATTGTATTTCTGATATGGATTATATTTTTAAATATTTGTATTATGTTTGATATAGATATTAAATAGCACCGGAGTTATATTATGGCTATAAAAACATCTTATAAGATATTAGGTATGGGATTAACTGTAGTTTTATTATCAAGCTTTTCTCTATTTGGTGAAAAAACATATGATAGAGGGCATGATGGTGAATTAATTGTCCATATGAAAAATACCGAAACGAATAAAGAAGTTGGAACGATAACAATATCACCATATATCCAAAATGGTAAACAAGAAGGAATGTTAATAACTCCACATCTATATAATTTACCAAAATCTAGTACTCATGGAATGCATATCCATATTAATCCAAGTTGTGATAATAACGGTAAGGCAGCTGGTGGACATTGGGATCCTCAAGATAATAATAAACATTTAGGGCCGTATAATGAAAATGGTCATAAAGGTGATCTACCAATTTTGGTTGTCAATTCTAATGGTACGGCTACTACACCTATACTAGCACCTAAATTGGATTCATTAGAAGAACTAGTTGGACATAGTATAATGATTCATGAAGGTTCTGATAATTATTCAGATAGTCCTGAACCTCTTGGTGGTGGAGGTGGTAGAATGTGGTGTGGAATAATAGCAGATTAATTATATGAACTATGAAGCAATAATTCGTTTATTTTTCTTTGTTGGGATTTTTTTGATAGTAGCTTTATGGGAGCTTGTCGCACCAATGAGAAAATCAAAGATTTCAAAGAAAAAACGATGGAGTAATAATCTTGTATTAGTAGTATTAAATACTTTAGTGGTTAGATTTATTTTTCCAACCACAGCAGTTGGTGTTGCGTTACTTTGCAATGATTATGGCTTAGGCTTACTTAATATATTAGATATACCTTTCTGGTCTAAGATTTTGATAGCTCTTTTGGTTTTGGATTTTGCTATATATATACAGCACGTATTATTTCACTACTTACCTTTATTATGGAGATTTCATAAGGTTCACCATATTGATTTGGATTATGATGTCACTACAGGTTTACGGTTTCATCCTGCTGAGATAGTTTTATCGATGCTAATAAAATTTGCTGTAATATGTTTTATTGGAGCACCTATATTAGCAGTAATTATTTTTGAGGTCACATTAAATGGACTTGCTTTGTTTAATCATGGTAATATCAAACTTTTAAAAAGGTTAGATGATTTTTTAAGATTTTTTATTGTCACTCCTGATGTTCATAGAGTTCATCATTCAGTTATACCATCTGAAACTAATTCAAATTTTGGATTTAATTTAGTTATTTGGGATAAGCTTTTTGGGACATATAAAAAGCAACCACAAAAAGGTCATATATTAATGGATATAGGATTAGATAAATATAAAGATCCTAAAATAACTCAAAGACTTGATAGTATGCTTAAAATACCTTTTTTAAGGAAGTAGGACTATTTACTAATTTAGTAGATTTTTTTTTTGATAAATAGAAGTACACGCAGCAAGGTACAATTACTGCAGGCACCCCAAAATAAAATGCACCTCTTAATTCATGGTTAAATAGTGTTAGAATTAAGCATAGCACTTGTATCCATATACCAAATAAAGAAATATATGGGAATAATGGTGCCTTAAATAACATTTTGTTATCTTCTTTTTTCTTTATGAGCTGTTTTCTAAAATTATACTGTGACCAGCATATACAGATCCAGCAAATTGTAGCAGTAAATCCTGACATTGCTAGCAAGTTAGTAAAGGCAGCAGATGCTGATAATTTAAAAGATAATATTAGGAATATCCATATTGCTGCAATACTTACATAAACAGAGTAATGAGGTACCGAAGCTGAATTTAATTTTCTAAATATGCTTGGAGCCATTCTTGATTTAGATAAGCCATATAGTGAACGAACAGCAGCATAAAAACCACTATTAGCACAAGAAAAAGCTGCTATTAAAACTACAAAGGCAAACATCCCAGCAAGCTTATCTAGATGATAGTGCTGTAATGCAACAGCAAAAACAGAATCATTAAGATTCATTTTTTGCCAAGGGAAAATTGTTGCTAATAGAAAAACAGGTATTACATATAAGCCAACTATTCTTACAGCTACATGCTTTGCTATTCTTGGCATTTGTTTACCAGCATTATTAGATTCACCTGCAGCTAAGCCTATAATTTCGGAACCTTGGAAGTTTACTAATAGGATTACCATTGTTGTTATTAATATAAGTTTTCCCTTAGGAAAGAAACCTTCTTTCCCAATGATATAAGTGCTGCCTATAATTGTATTTGTGTCATTATGAATAATGTTAAAAAATATTAATATTGCTACTATACTAAATAGAGCAAGGGCTATGATTTTTATAAGTGCCAGCCAAAATTCAATTTCACCAAATATCTTTACTTTAGTAAGATTTATAATAGTTATAAATAACCCAAATAAAGTAGCCCACATAAAAGTAGGAATTGATGGTAGGAATGTATGCATAATTATTCCACCAGCAATACATTCAGATGGTATATAAACTACCCAATTAAGCCAATAAGACCATCCCATGCCACATGCTATAGATGGTGAGACATATTTGGCTGTATAGTAAATGAAAGATCCAGAATTTGGGGAGTTAGCGGTTAATTCAGCCAAACATAAAGTAACTATATATACGATGGCTCCTGCTAATATATAAGCTAAAATAGCTGCAGGACCAACTTCTGAGAGAACATATCCAGTTCCTAAGAAGAAACAAGACCCAATAATACCGCCAAGAGCTATTAGCTCAATATGGCGAGGTTTTAGAGTTTTAGCTAACGCCATATCATCACCTCCAAAATTGTTATACACAAAGTACCTGAAAATACAGATTTTTATTTTTTTATTTATTGGTTGTTTTAGTTGTAGTACTTTTGGCATTGCTTAAAATCAGTTATTATCAGCAATTCTTAGTACTAAGCTCATACAAAAATACTTTGATATGGTTCCTCTGTATTCTCATGTACTTCATGTATGAGGTGAGCGAATTATAGACCTGAAATTTACTTTGTCAATAAAAAATTACAGCTTTATTCAACTTGAATTTATTTTAGTTTTGCTAAATAATATTCTGTAGTTAAAAATTGTATTAAATAAAGGGATCAAAATGTCTGAAATGAATCAAGTTGGTAAAGTTTATGAACGTCCTTGGGGAACTTATCAAACAATTAATTTTACAGAAAAAAGTCAAACTAAAATCATCACAGTAAAGCCTAAAGGACAACTTTCTTTACAGAAACATTTTAAAAGAGCTGAGCATTGGGTTGTTGTAACAGGTAAGCCAACTATAACAGTTGATGATAGTGTTAAAGAATATAGTGTTGGTGAGCATATATTTATCCCTAAAGAGTCTGTACATAGACTAGAGAACTTTACAGATAGTGATATTCAAATTATTGAAGTTCAAGTAGGTGATTACCTTGGTGAAGATGATATCGTACGTTTAGAAGATATCTACAAGCGTGACTAATTTCTAAAAAAATACCAAAAAAAATATTTATTCTAGACTCCTTCATTTACAATAGTTATTGTATTTAAATTTTAATGATAGGAGTATCTCTATGGCGATAAAATCAAAGGCAGCTGTTGCATATAAGGCAGGTCAACCATTATCAGTTGAGATAGTTAATGTATCTTTACCTAAAGATAATGAGGTTTTAGTTGAGATTAAGGCTACTGGTATCTGCCATACAGATGCTTTTACTTTATCAGGAGCAGATCCGGAAGGGTTATTTCCAGCAATATTGGGACATGAAGGAGCAGGCGTTGTAGTTGAGGTTGGTAAAAATGTCACATCTGTAAAGCCAGGTGATCATGTAATAGCTCTTTATACGCCAGAATGTAGAGAATGTGAGTATTGTTTAAATCCAAAAACAAATCTGTGTCAGGCAATTCGAGAAACTCAAGGAAAAGGCTTAATGCCTGATGGCAGTTCAAGATTTACTACACAAAATGGTCAAGAGATATTTCATTATATGGGCTGCTCAACATTTTCAAACTATACAGTTTTACCAGAAATAGCAGTGGCTAAGATCCGTAAAGATGCTCCTTTAGATAAAGTTTGTTATATAGGTTGTGGTGTAACTACTGGTGTTGGTGCTGTTGTTAAAACTGCAAATGTTGAAGCTGGAGCTAGTGTTGTTGTATTTGGTCTTGGTGGGATTGGATTAAATGTAATCCAAGGAGCTAAGCTTGTAGGAGCTGGCCAGATAGTTGGTGTTGATATTAATAATGATAAAAAAGAGTTGGCAGAAAAATATGGTATGACAGACTTTGTTAATCCAAATGAGATAGATGAAGATCTTGTTCAGCATCTCATTCGTCTAACTGGAGGAGGTGCAGACTATAGTTTTGAGTGTATTGGTAATACAAAAGTTATGCGTCAGGCTCTAGAGTGTGCTCATAAAGGCTGGGGCCAAAGTGTGATAATAGGTGTCGCTGGAGTTGGTCAAGAAATTAGTACTAGACCATTTCAGCTTGTGACAGGGCGTACATGGAAAGGCTCGGCATTTGGTGGAATGCGTGGTAGAACAGATGTACCAATGATAGTTGATTGGTATATGGATGGCCGTATAGATATTGATAATCTTATTACTTCAAATATTAAAATAGAAGATATCAATAAAGGCTTTGAAAATATGCACAATAATATTAGAACAGTTGTTACTTTTTGATTATTTTTTAATGAAAATAGATAAATGAAAAAGATTATAATTTCAATATCTTTAGCAGTTTTTGCTTGTGAATGTGTTTTTGCTTCAACAAATTATGGTTTTTTATCTAAGGATAAGTTACCAAATAGTTATAAACTTTTGCCAGCGCCTCCAATTATGCAGTTAGATTCTGATGGTAAGAATTATCCAGCATTTGCTCAAGATAAAGCTATCTCACAAAAGCTTTTCGATGATGAGAATCAGGTTTATTTTAATGGTAAACCTATACCCAAAGAGAGGTTACAAGAAGCAATAGATGATAATAATAAAAGTACTGAATATTTTCTGAAAATATTTATAGATCCTATGGTGGGTATAAATGATGAAGATAAAAGGAAAATCAAAGAAGTTGTCAAAGATATAGTAACTAATGTTGTTTTGGATTCAGCTAATTCTACTGCAGCAGCAAAAGAAAAATATCACAGAGCACGACCATATTATTATGAGAAATCTAGCTGTGTTGGTGAAGATTCATCATCTAAGAAGCGAGAGTTATCATATCCATCTGGGCACTCTATTAGAGGTATAACAGTGGCAAGGGTTTTAGCAGAAATATTACCCAATAAATATAGAGAACAACTACTTCATAGAGGTATGGAGTATGGTGATAGTAGAGTGATTTGTGGAGATCATTGGCAAAGTGATATAGAAGCCTCAAGAGTGCTTTCTGGTTTTGTTATGAATGCTCTAGAACAAAATAATCAATATAAAGTAAGTGTCAAACAAGCTAAACAGAAAGTTAAGAAGATTCTTGATCAGAAATAAGATTGAAATAATCAGAAAAATTAAGTTATCTTTGGTTATAAGCTTTAATAGCCTTTTCAAGTAGATCTAAAGCTCTTCTAAGAGACTTTTCTTCTAAAATATATGCAATTCTGACTTCATCTTTACCAAGTCCTTTTGTAGCATAGAAATCTGCTGCTGGAGATACCATTACTGTTTCTTTGTTATCTTCAAAGTCAGTTAATAACCAAAGAGCAAATTTCTCAGCGTCATCAATTGGAAGTTTAGCAATTACATAAAAAGCACCTGTTGGTTTTTCACAAATGACATTCTCCATTTTAGAAAGAGCAGCATAAGTGATATCTCTTCTTTTTTGATATTCTTCATTTACTTCTTTTAGATAATCTTCAGATACTTCATAAAGAGCTGCTGAACCAATTTGCTCAAGAGTTGGTGAACATAATCTAGTTTGACAAAGTTTAGTTACCTGCTTAATAAAGTCGGTATTTTTTGAACAAAGAGAACCTATTCTAGCTCCACAAGCACTATAACGCTTAGATACTGAATCAACTATTATAACTCTGTCTTCAACACCTTTGATATTACCAAAAGAAGTACAAGTAAGCCCGTCATAAGTAAATTCACGGTAAACTTCATCACTTATAATAAATAGATCTTTCTCTTTAGCAACTTCAGCTAAAGTTTCAAGTTCTTCTTTAGTATAAACAACACCAGTTGGGTTGCCTGGATTAGAGATCATAATTGCGCGAGTTTTATCAGTTACGCATGCTAGGATTTCTTCTTTTGATGGTAAATGGAAACCTTCTTCAGCTTTTGTAGTAATAGGTTTAATAACAACATCAACAGCTGTAGTAAAGCCATTGTAGTTTGTATAGAAAGGTTCAGGTACAAGTATTTCTTCGCCAGCATTACAAGTTGCAATTGCTGCAAATATAAGCGCCTCAGATCCACCATTAGTGATTAGGATTTCATTTTCTGCAAAATCCATACCAAATCTTTTATAATATTTTGATATAGCTTTAATTAGGCTAGGCTCACCATTTGCTACTGAATAAGCAATAGTTTCTTTATCATAAGCTCTAATAGCATCCATGAACTCACGAGGAGTTTTAATATCTGGCTGGCCAATATTTAAGTGGTAAACTTTTCTACCTTCTTTTTCAGCTTGAATTGCATATGGTACTAACTTACGTACTGGAGAGGCTTGCATTGCCTGTACTCTTTTTGATAATTGCATTTTCGTTGATCCTATATTTTGGGTTTCACATTGTGAATTATAATATATTTTTATCTACTAAAGAAAGGCTAATAAATTATATTTGTTGACAAAACTTGTATAAAGCTAGACTAGGATATATATTAAGTATGTTCAATAAAAAAATAAAAGATCACTTATGTTGTTACATTTATCAATAAAAAACTTTGCGATTATAAAATCTACGGAAATTGATTTTAAAAATGGTATGACGGTCTTAACTGGTGAAACAGGGGCAGGTAAATCAATCTTACTTGATGCTTTAAGTTTTGTCCTTGGGGCAAGGCTTGAAAAGATATTCTTGCATGATGATCAAATTACTGAAGTATCGGCTACTTTTTGCATAAAAGATAACCAAAAAGCAAAGAGACTTCTTGATGAGCTTTTTATTGATTATGAAAATAATGAATGTACTTTTCGACGAGTTATCAATAAGTCAAAACAAAGTCGCTTATTCATAAATGGTAGTGTGGTTAAAGCAGCAGATGTGAAAAAAGTATCTGATAAATTAATCAATATTTATAGCCAAAACTCGCATCAGGATTTGTTAGATTCAAAGTTCCAACTAAGCTTATTAGATAGTTTTGCTAATAATGATGAATTATTAAGTAAAGTAGCAGAATCTTTTTATCAGTTACAAAAAGTAGATAGCCAAATAAAGGATCTACAAGAGTATATAGATGCTCAAAATAACCAAAGAGAATTGGCTGAGTATAAGTTAGAGGAGCTTGTAACTTTAGAGTTAGGGGAAAATGAGTTTGAAGAGCTATCACAAAGACATAAAAGCCTATCGAATGTTGATGATATTAGTTATAGCTTAAACCTTATATCTAGTCTAATGTATGATGAGGAAACAAATATTACAGCAATGTTAACTGAGCTTGAAAAAGAAGCATCAAAATTAGAAGGGGCTGATTTTAGTAACTTACAAGAGCTAATATCTCAGGCAAAAGTATATGCTCAAGAAGCTTATGAAGAGGCGCAAAATAAGTTAGATACTCTAGAGCAAGATCCAGAAGAGTTAGCAAAAGTAGAACAAAGAATGAGCCAGATATATGATTTTGCACGTAAACATAAAGTAGAACCTAATTATTTATATCAATATATTCAGGAGTTACAAACTGAGTTAGAGAGTTTTGTCTCTAATGATAAGCAATTAGAACAATTAAACGAACAAAAACAAAGCTTAGAAAAAGAATATAATAATTATGCTAATAAGCTTAGTGAAGTACGAAATAAAGCGGCACAAGAGTTTTCGAAGCAAGTAGAGAAAAATATTCGTTCTTTAAATATTCCTAAAGGTAGCTTTGTTGCTCAAGTTATAAAAACTGAATCAAATACATCAAAAGGATTTGATGATTGTCAGTTTATGATTAATTTTAATCTAGGCGAGCAACTTGCACCTGTCAAAAAAGTAGCATCAGGGGGAGAGCTAAGTAGAATAGGGCTGTCAATCCAAGCTGTTTCTGCTGAAAAAAGATCATATCCAACTTTAGTCTTTGATGAGGTTGATGTTGGTATATCTGGGGCGACTGCTGAAATAGTTGGTAAGCTTTTGAAAAAACTTTCTGAGAAACTACAAGTTCTATGTATCACACATCAACCTCAAGTAGCAGCTCAAGGGCAGATACATTTACATGTAAGTAAGAAGTACCTTAAAGATACAACAGAATCAAAGATTATAGAGTTAACTTATGATCAGCGTATCACAGAAATAGCTAAAATAGTGGGTGGGGTGGATATTTCAGAGAATACTCTAAAGCATGCGAAAGAACTCTTGAGATTGTGATTGTAAAAAAATACCTTGTTATGTTTTATGATTTATCTAAACAAAAGGTTGCTATTTTCGACTGTGGATCCTAGATATCATCCAAAAGAAGTGCATCTGTAACTTTTGTTGAAGTATGACTGTAGAAAATTCAAAAATTAGTGCTAGAAAATGGATGCTTAGTTCAGAATCCGTAGTATGACAGATTGTAGAGTATTTTGAAGTCTAAGCAGTAAAAGTGTTTCTACATTTATTAGGGACATTATGTGTGGTAATATCAGAAGCATTCTCATTATGAGAACAAGACCAGGCAATAGTGCTACCACTAACTACTCCAACAAGTCTTAGAGTATCGTTAGCGTTTGGAAAGATGGTTGAGTTACGAGTATTCATATTAATCTCAATAGTGGCTCCTGAAATAGTGCCATTGATAACTGAGATGCCTAGAGGAGTATCATAGCTTTGATTAGAAATATTTTTATTGTTATTAAGATCATTTGATATGTTTGCTTCTATACCAGCTATAACGCCAATTGCTTCAATCATTTCCACTCTTTCTCTATGATTGGAGTAGATTGGTATAGCAATAGCAGCTAGTATGGCGATAATAGCAATTACAACCATTAACTCAACTAGTGAGAATCCTTTTATATTTTTTTGTTTAGTTTTCATGGCATAGCTTCCTTGTATAATATTTAAATATATCTAAAAGAAAAATATTAAATAATTCTTTTAGTATATACAATTGTAAATGTAAAGGAGATTAATTCCAAGAAAACGATTATTAATAAGGTTTATTTGATAGTTAATAAACATCATTAATGATATCTTAGAATAGGAAAAGGAACTTAAAAAAATTAAAAGAAATAGTTAGAACTGATGTTTAAAGAATAATACTAAGATACTGTACAGTTATTTGGTGCTTGAGAAGAGCTTACTCCAGATATATTACAAGCCCAAGTAATTGCACCAGAAGCAACTGTTGGAGTTAAAGTTAAGCTAGCACCAGAAACAATACTAGAAACGTTACTATCAGTAATAACTCCATCCGCCACTGTTACTCCAGATGGTCTATTTGCGGCATCAACAGTAACACCTGAAGCGCTACCATTGTTGTTTGCGATTCCTTCAGCAATTTCTGTTTTTACACTACCAAGCTTAGATAGTTCTGCACCAAGATTCGCACGGGTTGTATAATTAGAATACATAGGTATAGCTACTGCTGCTAAGATAGCAATAATAGCGATTACAACCATTAACTCAACAAGTGAGAAACCCTTTTGAGTTTTTGTTTTTAAATTTTTCATGATATTTTCCTTATAGTTTATTTTCATATCGCTGACAACTCGGTTAATAAATTACCCTTATCATCAGGTAAGTTAAATTATAAAGATAAAAAAATAACATTCAAGATTTTTTTTAAAAGAAAATTATTAAAGTTACTTTAAATAGAACTAAAAAATGTATTGTGAAAATAAACCTATAAGGAATCTTTTGATGTGGTTATAGAATCTTTGCTATACTATACCTTATGAAAATAGTTTATAACTTAAAAAAATGAAATCAATCGTTAAAAATAATTTTGATCAATTAAAAGAATTTTTCAAGAAGCCTAAAGTTTTGGATGAGAAAATTCCTAAATATTTACAGTTAAAATATACTTTCATTCCTATAATGTTAGTTGTGATTTTTACATTTTATAATATTGATACTCCAGTTGAAGATTATATTAAGCATTCTATGCCACATATTATAGATACTATCTTCAGAGATATTACAAATGTTGGTAAGGCTGAGTATATTTTGATAATTTGTGTAGCTATCGTTTTGTTAAGATTGGTTTGTAATCCTGAGAAAATGTCAGAGAAAATAAAAATCCTTTTCAATAAGTTTTCAGTTTATGCGGGATTTATGATCGCGACAGTTGCTATTAGTGGTATTGTTGGACAAATATTAAAAATGATCATAGGTAGAGCACGTCCTAAATATTTTTTACAGTATGGCTCTCATTATTTTGAGCATTTTCATGCCCCAGGATATGATTTTGCAAGTATGCCATCAGGACATTCAATAACTGTAGCAGCAATGTTTTTAGCATTTTTGTATATGTTCCCAAGACTAAAATATATGTGGTATGTTCTAATAGTGATATTTGCGGGTAGTAGAATTATTATTGGCTCGCATTACCCGAGCGATGTTATATTTGGAGTAGCTATAGGACTGTATACTACAACATATATATATTATTGGATGAAGAATAGAAAAATGTTGTAAAATTAAATCTAAATTTATTCTATCTTTAGCTTGAAAAATAGTTTCAAAAAAATCTCAAAAGCTTATTCAAATTTGCTATTATATAGGACATAAATCTTAATTTTATCTCCTAATAAAAACAACTATGATTTTAATCGATGGAAAAGCTCTTTCTCTGAGTCTAAAAGAGAGATTATCACAACAAGTCAAAGAATATCGAGATAGTACTGGCATAACTCCAAAACTTGTGGCTATTATCGTCGGAGATGATCCGGCAAGTAAAACATATGTTGCATCTAAGGAGAAAGGATGTAAAAAAGTCGGTATTGATTCTGATGTAATTACACTCCCAGGAGCAACCTCAGAAGAAGAGTTATTAAATTTGATTCATAAGTTAAACAATGATGATAGTGTTAATGGGATTCTTGTGCAGCTTCCTTTACCAGCGCATATCGATAAGCAAAAAGTTATATATAATATTAAACCAGAGAAAGATGTCGATGGTTTTCATCCTACGAATGTTGGTAGACTTCAACTAAGAGATAAAAAATGTCTAGAGTCATGTACTCCTAAAGGTATAATGACGATGTTAAGAGAATATGGCATAAAAACAGAAGGTGCTTATGCTGTAGTTGTAGGGGCTAGTAATATTGTTGGTAAACCTGTATCACAGCTTTTATTAAATGCTAAAGCTACGGTAACAACTTGTCATAGATTTACTACAGACCTTAAATCGCATACAACTAAAGCTGATATATTGATTGTTGCGGTAGGTAAGCATAATTTTCTTACTGAAGATATGGTTAAACCAGGAGCTGTTGTAATTGATGTTGGAATAAACCATGTTGATGGCAAGATATGTGGCGATGTCGATTTTGATGCGGTAAAAGACAAGGTTTCTGCTATTACTCCAGTACCAGGAGGTGTTGGACCTATGACAATTACAGAGCTTTTATATAATACATTTCAATGTTGTAAAGAGCAAAATGAGAACTGATATTTATTAAATAGTGATAGTTTACTTGTTAACTTTTATCTTAGGTTAGCAGAGATGTGTAGTCGCTATAAAACATATGATTAAAAAGGAAAATAGAATGGCAAGCTTAAAGTATAAAGATGCTGGTGTAAATATCGAAGCTGGAAACCAAGCTGTAGAAAAAATGAAAGATCATGTGAAAAAGACTTTTACTAAAAATGTCTTGACAGGTTTAGGAAGCTTTGGTTCGTTGTACTCATTAAAAGACGTGATAAATAGCTATGATGATCCTGTTTTAGTTCAGTCTATTGATGGTGTTGGAACTAAGACAAAGGTCGCTGTTATGTGTGGCAAATTTGAGAACCTTGGCTATGATCTTTTTTCTGCTGCTACTAATGATATTGTTGTAATGGGAGCTAAACCAATTACTTTTTTAGATTATGTTGCTCACGATAAGTTAGATCCAGAAATCATGGAAGAGCTTGTCAAAGGGATGTCAAAAGCCTGTGCAGAATGTGGAGTATCTCTAGTAGGTGGAGAAACAGCAGAAATGCCTGGAGTATATCAAGCCGGTGAGATTGATATGGTAGGCGTGATTACAGGTGTTGTTGATAAGAATAATGTTATCAATGGTGAGAATATCAAAGAGGGAGATATTGTATTTGGATTAAGCTCATCAGGACTACATACAAATGGTTATTCTTTTGCTCGTAAATTGTTTTTTGATGTGGCTGGTAATAAGCATACAGATACATATCCAGAGCTAGAGGGTAAAACAATAGGTGATGTTTTACTTGAGCCACATATTAACTATACAAATATTATTCATGATTTTTTAGATAATGGAGTAGATATTAAGGGTATGGCACATATTACAGGTGGAGGATTTATTGAGAATATTCCACGTGTTTTACCAAAAGGTTTGGGTGCGGAAATATCTAAAGATAGTTTTATTACTCCCGCTATTTTTAAAGTAATGCAAAAGATAGGTCAGATTAGCGAATTTGAAATGTATAGATCATTTAATATGGGTATTGGTATGACTATTGTTGCTAGCCAAGATCAGTATAAAAAAATGCAAAAGTTAGCTGAAAAACATACTAATACAAAGTTATATCAAATAGGTAAAATTACAAACTCAGGTAAGGTGGAAGTTATTTAATGATTGATAAGAAAATCATCGCAAATAATATAAAAAATGTTTTAAAGTCAACGAATCTTGATATCAAGAACAAATATACTGGTAAAGTCAGAGATATGTACTTTACTGATGATAAAAGTATATTAATATCCACAGATAGGCAGTCTGCGTTTGATAGATCTTTAGGATTTATCCCTTTTAAAGGACAAATACTTGCTCAATCATCTGTTTGGTGGTTTAAAGAAACGGCACATATTGTTAAAAACCACTTTATAGCATCCCCAGATCCAAATGTTGTGATTGCAAGAAAAGCAAAAGTATTACCAATAGAATTTGTAGTTAGAGGCTATATAACAGGCTCAACATCAACGTCTTTATGGACTCATTATAAAAATGGTAGTCGTGATTATTGTGGTAATATTTTGCCAGAAGGTTTAGTTAAAAACCAAAAACTTCCACAAAACATCTTAACTCCAACTACCAAAGAGCAGGATCATGATCGTCCAATTTCAGCACAAGACATTGTCAAAGAAGGTTGGTTGACTCAAGAACAATGGAATTTTGCTTCACAAAAGGCATTAGAGCTTTTTGAATTTGGGCAACAAAAAGCGTTAGAGCATGGATTAATACTGGCTGATACTAAGTATGAGTTTGGTGTTGATGAGCAAACTGGCGAGATTATCCTTATAGATGAGATTCATACTCCTGATAGCTCAAGATTTTGGCTTAAGGATAGTTATGTTGAGAGATTTGAAAATGGTGCTGAGCCAGAAAATATTGACAAAGAATTTTTTAGACTTTGGTTTGCCAAAAATTGTGACCCATATAATGATAAAGTCTTACCTGAAGCACCAGAAGAGCTAGTCATTGAGTTATCTAAGAAATATATAACACTTTTTGAAATGATAACAGGCCAGAAATTTGAGCTGCCAAGAGACTTAGAAAATATAGAGAAGCGCATAGCTGAAAATGTTACAAATTATTTAAATACGGAGAAGCAAATGAATATTCTTTTAGTTGGCTCAGGTAGTAGAGAACATGCTATTGCAGAAGCTATTAAGAGAAGCTCTGTTGATAATAATCTTTTTTGTATTAGTGGAGCTGTAAATCCAGGTATTGATAAGATAGCGAAAGATTATAATATTGCTGATATCTGTGATTGTGATGCTGTTCTAAAATATGCAAAGTCTCAAAATATAAATATAGCTATAATTGGTCCAGAAGCTCCACTAGAAGCAGGATTAGCAGATACGTTGAAGGAGCAGGGAATTGGTGTTGTAGGGCCAACTAAGAAGTTAGCTCAATTAGAAACGTCTAAAGGTTTTACTAGAGATTTAATTCATGATTATAAAATTGGAGCAAATCCATTCTTTAAAAAATTTAATTCAATGGAAGGGGTTAAAGAAACTTTAAAAAAATACGAAAAACAATTTGTAATCAAGACAGATGGTCTTTGTGGCGGTAAGGGTGTACTTGTATGGGGAGATCATCTTCATAGTATGTCTGAGGCTGTTAAACATTGCCAATCATTGGTAGATGCAGGTAAAGAGTTTGTTATTGAGGAGAAATTGGTTGGTCAGGAGTTTTCTTTAATATCATTTACAGATGGTAAAAACTTTATCCATATGCCAGCAGTACAAGATCATAAGCGAGCTTATGAGGAGGATAAAGGACCAAATACTGGTGGTATGGGGACGTATTCTGATGCTAATCATAGTTTGCCATTTTTATCTGAAGAAGATATCCAAAAAGCTAAGGATATCAATGAAAAAGTTGTACAAGCATTATTTGAAAAATTTGGTGAGCCATATCAAGGTATTCTTTATGGTGGTTTTATGGCTACTAAAAATGATACTAAAGTTATTGAATATAATGCACGTTTCGGTGATCCTGAAGCGATGAATTTGCTTACTTTACTTGAGACTGATTTTGTTGAAATTATTAAAGTCATAACAGAAGGGACACTTGATAAAATAAAACCAAGTTTTAAAAATCAAGCTAGTGTATGTAAGTATCTAGTACCTTTGGGATATCCTAACCAATCTGTTAAAAATTTTGAAATTGATATTTCACAATGCCCTGATAATGTTGAGCTATTTCTTGGAGCTGTTGATTATAGGGATGGTAAATTAATTGGTACAGGATCAAGAGCAATTGCAGTACTTGGTTTAGGAGATACTATTTCAGAAGCAGAACAAAAGGCTGAAAATGCTGTAAAAAATATTTATGGTAAGTTGTACCATCGCCCAGATATTGGTACAAAGGGGCTTATTAATAAGCGTATAAGACATATGAATTTATTACGTGGTAATAAGTATCAGGAGTTATAAACTGTGGCTAAGTTAAAACTTGTAATATTAGGTTCAACTCGAGGCACTAATATGCAAGCTATAATTGATGCTATATCTGCAAAAGAAATAGATGCAAGTATCGACCTTGTTATTTCAAATAGGAAATCTGCATATATATTAGAAAGAGCTGAAAACTATAATATCCCAAATAAATTTATAAGTGCTAAAGGATTAGATCGAGAAGAGTACGATAAGATACTCGTTAATGAAATTCAGAAGCATAATCCCGATTTGATTCTGTTAATTGGTTTCATGCGTATTTTAAGTCCGACTTTTATAAATAGCTTTAAAGATAAAATTCTAAATATTCATCCTTCACTTTTACCTAAACATGCTGGACTAATGGATCTTGATGTTCATCAGTCTGTGATTAATGCTAATGATAGATATTCAGGTTGCACCATACATCAAGTGACTGAAGATGTTGATGGTGGAGATATTGTTTTACAGCTTAAGTGTGATATTAGTAATGGTGAAACTGCTGAAAGTCTAAAAACTAAGGTGCAGGTTCTAGAAAATAAAGCTTGGGTTGAAGTTATTAAAAACTGGAAAAAATAAAATAGTATGTCACTATAAAGCAGGTGGCTATAATGTGGAGATATAATCAATGAGTATAGATGTTGGTGTAATAATGGGCTCTAAATCTGATTGGAGCACAATGAAAGAATGCTGTGATATCTTAGATAGTTTAGGTATAAGCTATGAGTGTGAGGTTGTATCTGCACATAGAACTCCAGATAAAATGTTTAGCTATGCTGAAACTGCTAAACAAAGAGGTCTTAAAGTTATAATCGCTGGAGCAGGGGGGGCTGCACATCTTCCAGGTATGGTTGCTGCAAAAACTGATCTACCAGTATTAGGAGTTCCAGTTAAATCTAGTACATTAAGTGGCAAAGATAGCTTATTATCTATAGTGCAAATGCCAGCAGGAATTCCAGTTGCAACTTTTGCAATAGGTGTGGCAGGTAGTAAAAATGCAGCACTTTTTGCAGCGAGTATTTTACAACATACAAATCCTAAGATAGGACAAGCACTTGAGAAATTTAGAGTAGATCAAACTAAAGCTGTTTTAGAAAATCCAAATCCCAGAGAGCAGTAAGTATGAAAATTGGTATTATTGGAGCAGGTCAGCTTGCTAGAATGCTAAGTATTGCCGGCACACCCCTTGGACTAGAGTTTCATTGTTTAGGCAAGCTAGGTGATTGTGCCGAAGAAGTTGTGAAAAGTGTTACGGATATTGATTTAGACAGAGTTAATGATGTTGTAAATTGGGCTAAACAATTTGATGTGATAACTTTTGAAAATGAAAATATATCCCATGAGCTTATAAAAGCTGTTAATCATGAGGTAAATGTTTATCCATCTGCTAAAGCTATAGCAATTTCACAAGATCGTTTACTTGAGAAGTCTTTTATGCGTGATTATGGTATTGAGACGGCAAAATTTGTTAATATTGATAGTTTAGATAAGCTTGAAAGTGCTGTTAAAGAACATGGATTACCAGCAATAGTTAAAACACGTAGATTTGGTTATGATGGTAAAGGTCAATTTGTGATTAAGTCACAAGATGATATTGCCAAAGCTTGGAATGCTTTAAAAGATGCACCAGATGGTTTTATTTATGAGGCTTTTGTCGATTTTGATTATGAAGTGTCTCAAATATGTACAGCGGATATTAAGGGAAATGTTGCGTTTTATCCGTTAGCTAAAAATATCCATAAGCAAGGAATAATAGTTGAGTCAGAAGCACCTTTTGAAAATGATGTTTTACAAGCAAAAGCTCAGCAAATTGCAAAAACATTAGTTAAAGAATTTGGCTATGTTGGTACACTTGCCATAGAGTTTTTTGTTAAGGGTGATGAGTTAATTGTTAATGAAATAGCTCCTAGAGTGCATAATAGTGGTCATTGGAGTATAGATGGTGCAGTTACCTCACAATTTGAAAATCACGTAAGAGCTATAGCTGGATTAATTCTAGGTGATACTACAAGCAAAAAAACGGTGATGTTAAATTGTATAGGTGGTATGCCATCTACAAAAGATTTATCTGCTTTAGATAGAGTTAAAATCCATAATTATAATAAAGAGCCTAGAAAGGGGCGTAAGGTTGGACATTTAAACCTTAATCTTAATGATGAAACAGATGAGTATCAGCTTTTGCAGGCTAAAAAATTGATTGCTCTTTCTGAGGTGCTTTAATCAAAAGTTATCTCTCATAATTACATAGATACAATAGTCTATCTTAAGTTTATTTCTCTAATATATTTTAAAAACCTAATTGAAAGTATATTCTTTAGTAATTATGGAAAAATTTAGTATGAGTATGGATAATAAAGTTTTACTAGTTACTGGATCAAGTAGAGGTATTGGTGCTGCTACAGCAATTCAGGCAGCAAAAGAAGGGTATTCTGTATGTGTTAATTACTTAAATGATGAGGCTTCAGCTTTTAAAGTTAGAGACAAAATTTTAGAAATAGGTGCTAAGTGCATTGCTATAAAGGCGGATGTTTCTGATGAAAAAGAAGTTTCGGAGCTATTTAAAGCAATTGATAGTGAAATGGGAACTATTACTCATTTAGTAAATAATGTCGGTATTTTAAGAACTAAAATGCCATTAATGCAGATGAGTGGTGAGCGTATTAAAACAGTTGTTAATACAAATATTATGAGCCATTTTTATTGTTGTAAAGAAGCAATAGTTAGGATGTCTAAAGCTAACGGTGGTAAGGGAGGTTCTATAGTAAATGTTTCATCTGGTGCTTCAAGAAGTGGTTCGCCATTTGAGTATGTCGATTATGCGGCTTCTAAGGGAGCTATTGATACTCTAACAACTGGACTTGCTAAAGAAGTTGCTGCAGAGGGTATTCGTGTAAATTGTGTCAGACCTGGTTTTATCTATACTGATATACATGCTGATGGTGGTGAGCCTGATAGAGTTGATAGGATTGCTAAAACTCTACCGATGAATCGAGGAGGTAAACCTGAAGAGGTTGCTGAAGCAATCATATGGTTACTAAGTGATAAAGCTTCTTTTGTAACAGGTAGTTTTACAGATCTTTGTAGTGGTTTATAAGTTCTTTCATATTACTCCAAAAGCATTTTTTATCCAGTTAATATCATTCTCATTTATGGCAATCAAATCAAAACGACATTCATAATTTTCATAAGTAGGATTTTGCTGTAAGAAAATATTTGCTGCATTTATAAGTTTTTGTTGTTTGCTATAGGTAAGCATCTCTTCAGCTTTGGCAAATTTAGTTTTACTGCGGTATTTAACCTCAACAAAAATCAAAATATTTTTATCTAAAGCAATAATATCAATTTCACCATACGGCAGAGCCTTGAAGTTTTGGTCTATAATTTTCAAACCTTGAGAATTTAAAAACTTACAAGCCTGTAACTCTGCTTTGTTGCCAATTTTTGTTGTTTGCATATTTGTTTTATTATGAAAGTGATAATTGAAATCCTAAAACGAGTTCGGGATTACAAAAAATATAATTTATCTAATTCCGCTATGTCTAAGTAGTGCCTCTTCATTCGGCTTGCGACCCATAAATGCGATAAAATTATCCATAGCATCACGTGAAGAACCTTTTGAAATAATATTTTCAAGTAAGTCTTGGCCAACCTTCTCACTAAGAATTCCTTCTTGCTCAAAACGAGAGAAGACATCTGAAGATAGTATCTCTGCCCATTTATAGCTATAATATCCTGCTGCATACCCCCCAGCAAAAATATGTGAAAAACCATTTTGGAATTTATTATAGCTAGGAGTTTTTATTAGATTTATTTTTTCTCTTATATTATCCAACTCATTTTGAACATCTTCAACAGTAGTTAATTTTTTGTAGTGCATATTCATATCAAAAATAGCAAACTCAAGTTGCCTAACCATCATTAAAGCGGCATGAAATTCTCTTGTACCAACAAGTTTATCAATTTGCTTTTTAGTTAATATTTTACCGTCACGAGAACCTGATATTAACTCTAAGCCTTCTTCGCTCCAGCAGAAATTCTCCATAAATTGGCTTGGTAATTCAACAGCATCCCATTCAACACCATTTGTACCAGAAATTGATGGTATAGTAACTTGAGATAATATATGGTGTAAAGCATGACCAAACTCATGAAAAAGTGTTACAACATCGTTATGAGTTAAATTTGCGCCATCTTTTGAAGGAGGAAGAAAATTACAGTTAACATAAGCTACTGGCTTCTGTTTTTGAGAGTTTGATTTAATAAATGCTGTGCGCGATCCATCCATCCAAGCACCACCACGTTTATTATCTCTTGCAAAAAGATCACAAATTATGCTGCCAACATACTCATTGTTTTTATAAAAATCGAAAGTTTGCTGCTCATCTATATATTTAGCATATTCTGTATTTTCGCGTATTTCTAAGCCGTATATCTTATTAAGTATAGTAAATAATCCTTGTTGAACTTTTTCTAGAGGAAAATATTCTCTTAGTTCCTCTTCTGTAAAATCAAACTTAGCTTTTTTAAGTTTCTCAGAATAGTATGCTGTATCCCAGGGTTGTAATCCATCAACTAAGCCAGCATCTTCAGCAAATCTGCGTAATTCATTAAGATCTTTTTTTGCTTGTGGAGTGGATTTTTCTAAAAGATTGTTTAGAAGTTCTAAGACTTGCTCCGGAGTTTCAGCCATTTTTGTGAAAAGAGAATTTTCAGCATAGTTTTTAAAGCCTAAAATTTCTGATTTCTCAATACGTAAATTAAGTATTTGCTCGATTATTCCATCATTATCAAAACTTTTGTTATCTGCCTCTTTAGATGCTCTTGTACAGTATGCTTTATAGAATTTTTCTCTTAGAGATCTATTCTCTGCTTGTTGTAAAACTACAAGATATGTCGGGATATCAATACCAAGAGCATATTCATTACCTAGCTCTTTTTGTTTTGCTTTAGCTTTTGCAGCCTCAATAGTACTGCTTGATAAACCTTTAAGTTCTTTTTCATCACTTGTAGAATATATCCAGTCCATTGTTGCATCTAAAACATTATTTTCAAACTTTGAATTTAGTTGTGCTAACTCTTGAGAGATTTCTTGCAGGCGCTTTCTCTTAGCCTCATCGAGATTTACACCTGATTGTTCAAAACTAACTATAGCTTTACGTACTGCTTGAGCTTGCTCGTTATTAAGATCTTGTTTTTGAACTTGTTTATATAGGTTGTATAACTCTTTATTCTGACCTACTTTTGTATAAAATTCTGTAAGCTTAGCTATGGCATATTCATAACTTTCACGGAGCTCTTTAGAATTACAAACAGCATTCATATGCGAGATAGAAGAAAATGCCTGGGTAATTTTTTCATCATTCTCTTCTAAATTTAATAATGTACTCCAACTTGGATCCTTAGTTTTTAAAGCTTGTTTTAAATTTCTATCAGCGATCTCTAATAAAGAATCTATTGCAGGTTTTACTTCATCTACTTTAAATTGTGAAAGATTAGGTAAGTCAGTACTTTGAGTTATTGAGTTCATAATCACCTTAAAATATTGTTTAGATATAATATTGATAAGTTATAATTCTATATATGCTAACTATATTATTATAATTAAGGTTTTTTTACTATGATGACTTTACAAGAAGAAAAAATAACTGCCCCTGTTTTTTTTAAAGAATATATCAATGGTAAGTTCAGACTGAATATTGGTGAGTATGATTATCCTCTTATTTTATCCTCGACCGAGGTTCTTGATTATGAGGAGAAGATAGCAGAGGTTAAAGATATTCAGAAAAGTCATTTGCAACTTATCCTCAAGAGTAATCCAGAAATTGTAATAATTGGAACTGGTAAGACACAGGTTATACCACCTGTTGAGATAATAGGCGAGCTAGCTAAAAGAGGTAAAAGCATTGACTTTATGGCTAGTGATGTAGCATGCAAAACATATAACCTTTTAGTTAATGAAAATAGAAATGTCAGTTGTATAATTATTTAGCAAATAATTTGTGTGTTTTTTTTGATTATTGTTATAATATTAACTGGGTATTAAAAAATATAAAACTACTTTAAAGGAGTGTTGTTTATGAAAAATATACTAAAATTAAGTGCGATTTCTTTAGCTGTTATTGGTTTGGCTAGTTGCTCAACTCTAGGTTTTGATAGTAAAGATGCAAAAGACTCTCAAAGTCAGCAAACAGCTGATCAAGCTAAAACACAAGAAACAACTACTGTATCTGGTACAACTGCACCAACTGCTTCAATTAAACTTAAGAAAAATAGCCAAGATCAAATTGTTGCTAAAATATACACTACATATAATAATAACCCTCAAGGAAGTGTCAAATTACAATGGGAAGCTCCTAAGGGTACTAAGTGTTATGATACTAGTTTCCCAATTACTAAATATAGTGATAAGAAAGATAAGACTTGGGCTTCTGTTGAAATCAAGCAAGGTAAGACATATTGCCATGGTACATGGACAGCAAATGTTGTATTTGATAAAAATGTAATTGCTACTGATTCAATAACTGTTTAATTTTCTTAAAAAAAATCTATCATTATTTCTTTTAAACTCAAAAATGTTATTTATATATTTTTAATCAAGACTTTGGTATTATGTATTTAAAGTATTAATTTATTTGGTATTCAGAGATTTATGAAAAAAATTATATCAACCTCTTTGGTTTTTGTAGTAGCTGTTGTATTAACATCATGTGCTTCAGATGCACAAAAACAACTGCAACAACTACAGCAAACACAAACTCAGTTAAATCAAGATGCTTCACAAAACCTAGCTAATATAGAAGCTTATAAAGCGAAGATAGTA
Organism: Francisella sp. 19S2-4; assembly: GCF_036281795.1. Classification (NCBI taxonomy): domain Bacteria; kingdom Pseudomonadati; phylum Pseudomonadota; class Gammaproteobacteria; order Thiotrichales; family Francisellaceae; genus Francisella; species Francisella sp. 19S2-4. The sequence goes on along the minus strand of NZ_JAWUZH010000005.1, from coordinate 3,262 downwards.
AGTTATAGACAAGAAGCGGATACTTTGCAGAAACAATCAAATGCAATGGTAACTGATATTAATGATTTGAAAGCAGCATATTCTCAATTCAAAGATCCAAATAATAGTAGTGCTATTGCAGTAAATAAAGAGCTTGTGCAAAAAACATTAGAAAAAGTACAGTTAGATGAAAAGATAAATAAATATAGATCCCAAGCTAACGAATATCAAACTAAAATTGATGATTTGAAAGTTACTTCACAGACTCAAGCAAATGAGTCTGCAAAAATATCTCAGCAAATTAATCAGTTAAAAACGATAAGTAAATAGTTTATATTTACTTTTATAATACCAATCTTCTTTACTTGCTTTAATCAAATGTTAGAATATAGTTTATATTAGATTGTATTTAAAATTTATGAAAAAAAGAATTTCTATTTGCTTGTTACTAGTGACTTGTTTTGCTGGTTTTTTAATTAGTAGTTGTGTTGATAAGAAGCAGGAATTGGCAAAACTTCAAAAGAATGATCAGCAGCTCAAAAGCCAAATGTATGCTATAAAACAAGAAGCTCAAGAAGCTGAACAAAAAGCAGAAAAATATGAGAGGTTAGTTGAGCAATATAAACTTCGAGTAGCAAAGCAGGATGAGGAACTTAAAAAGCTTAGAGAAACATATTCAGAATTAAGTAAGAAAAATAACTCCCAAGCGGAAGATGATGAAAAAGTTGTCCAAGACAAACTTATAAAAGCGGCACAGGATTCTATTCATTTACATAAGAGACTAAAACGATATCTAACTAAAGCAGAGATGTATAAAGAAAAATCTCAAAAATTAGAAGAGCAAGCTAAACAAAAAGAAAGTAGTATTGAGAAAACTGAAAGTCAGATCCAACAGCTAAAAAAAGAGATTAGTAATTAATAATAAAGATAAAATAAATAGGTGAAAGTTAATGAAGAAAATAGCACTTTGTATAATAGCTTTAGGTTTAGCAGGTTGTAGTGATACTTATCACTCGTTTAGTAAGTCCTATAGCTCATTTATTAGTGGACTGTATGGTAGTGATGATTCTGTAAAAGTTAATCCTGATGATCATTTAGATAATCCTGATCAAGATGGAGAAAACTTAGCTGTAGATAAACCAACGGCTACATTAAATCTAAAATATAAAGCTCAAACTCATGAAATTGATGCTAAAATTATTACAAATTGGAATGGAGCACCTCAGGGTACGATCTATTTAACATGGTCTGCTCCTAAAGATACTAAATGTTATAGTACTTCTTTCCCTATTACTAAATTTAAAGATACTCAAGACTATACAGTTGATAGTCAAAGTGTCCTTAGTGATGATAAAACTTGCCAAGGAAAGTGGACAGCAACAGTTGTTAATAAGTCAGATAATTCTACCTTAGCTGAAGGCTCTGTTTCAGTAAAATAAAGTCTTCTTTTCCAAGAATAAAATTTATATTTTTGCTAAACTATTACATTAATAAATACTTTTAGTTAAAAATAATATTTTATGAAGCAACTTTTTAAAAAAATAACATATAGTGATTGTATTTTTTATTTTTTAACGGCATCAATATTTTTTGTTTTTTTAATGCCATTTATGCATTATACATCATTAAATATAATGCCAATTTCGAGAGAGAAAGGTAAATATTTCAATGATATACGATCAGTAAATCTTTATCTATTTATAGATAGATATTATATATTTTACTATAGTCTTTGTATAGCAAGTATTGCAATTTTACTCAATAAGCAGTTATTATCAAAAATAGTAGAGTTATTTAAAAGCTTTTCAAAAATAGCTCAATATGCAATCGTTATATTTTTTGTATTTGGAATTATCTCATCGGCTTTTGCGATTTCACCATCAATAGCCTTTAAAGGTGTTGCAGTGACATTTTTGCAGTTCTTTTGTGTGTTATTTATAGCGACTTACGTTAGCAACAATATTAAAAGTATACAGGTATTTTTCACAATTATATTATTATCATTGATATTTTTTGGAGGAGCACTATTTTTACAATTATCTTTAGCTAATTACTCAGTTTATGGAACAGCTATAGCTGGAAATATACAAAAAGTTTTACTGTATATGTATAACTGTTTAAATCCTCGCTTCTTAGATAATTACTTTAGTTGGTTCTTACCTCTTTTACTTTTACCATGGTTTGTTAATTTAAGGCCTATATATAAGATTGGGGCATTTATCGCTCTAACTCTTTCTTGGTTTATATTAATTAATCATGCATTTAGAACAATATTTGCCGAGTATATTATTATATTGCCATTACTTTTTATTTTTGCGCGTCAGTACTTTAAGTTGGCCTTTGCTCTAATAATATCAGCATTGATTTGTGGTTATTTACTTGATCTTTTTTATACTAATTTTATTATGTCTACAGTACATTCTGGAGTGGTTTCAACAGAAGATCTTTTAAGAACTGGTGCGAGTGGTAGGATCCCTTTATGGAATGAAGCTTTTTGGGTTGGAATCGATCATCCTTTAACAGGTATCGGTCAATGGAATTATATAGCGGTTACAAAATATCAACAACATGGTTATCCTCATAATTTATTGCTTGAAATATGGTCACAGTGGGGTATTCCAGCATTTATGGCAGCAGCGACAGTTATTATCACAAGTGGTAAGAATTTATTCAAAAATAGAGTGGAAATATGCTCAAACCCTTACCATTGTATATTTATAATGATGCTAACAGCTGGCATGATAGATGGCATGCTAAATGCGATGTTTAAGACATCTTTAGGATTGTTCGGTTGTGTCTTTGTATTTGGTTTTTGTTTATCAATATTTGCCAATAAGGTAAAGGTACAAACAGTTGATAATATAAATATATCAAAGATTAGCTACTTAATAATTATTCTAACTGTAGTTGCTAGTTTATTCTGTATAGTTATTTTACCTATTATTTTTCCACCAATGTGGATTTAGTGTTCCTAAATAAATATACTATAAGGGTTTATGAATTTAGTGATTAAGTCTTTTACACTATAGTTTTTTATAATTTGAAATTTGTTTAGTCGCCATACTTTTAGTATCTCCAATTTTTTCCTAAAAATAATTTTAATAAATAAGCTAAACTAAATATTACATGAGACAGAATTTAGTATAAAATATAATGCAACCCCTAAGATCTTTTTTGAAGTATACCGTTGTGTTGATGATATCTCTTAAAGACTGTTGAATTAATATCCCAAATTGTTAGATATATTTTGTAAAATACAGATGTTACAGATATTAGTATTTTA